>PJET01000123.1 GCA_002825515.1 Candidatus Thorarchaeota archaeon MP11T_1
GGATTCAGCGAGAGCTGATAGTGGACCTTTCATATCGCAAGCGCCCCTACCATAGAGAAGGCCATTATCAATTTCAGATGAAAAGGGGTCATGGGACCAACTCTCAAGAGAGCCTATTGGCACTGTGTCCATGTGTCCGTGTATGACGATTTTTCCTTTTTGTCCTTCGTGACTCGAAAAAATCAAGTTAGGTCTCTTGGCCGGACCAACGGACTTGCATGCTATCCCATGTGCTTCAAGATGATCGCGTAGGACTTTACTAACTTCTGCTTCTTGTCCAGGAGGATTTTCTGAATTTGTTAAGACAAGCTCTTTCAAAAGTCCGAGGACACGAGATTTGTTCATTAGATACAACGCCTGATGGATTCCAAACAAAATCCATGCTATGAAGGTTCCTGCTAATTCTCTTTTTGCTATTCAGGATACACAACTATATAGGACAAAATGAGAATAGTATTGTGTGGCATTTCTGTGAGGCGGTTACCCCTGGCTGAGCTTCGGCGATGACGAGCCAAGAGCAAGCTGAGATTTGCCACATCATCTTTTCATTCATAAACAGTGATCGGATTATGGCTGAAACCTGCAGATGAATTGGACACAAGTTATTCGCCAAGTTTCAGGACAAGCCTGTTCTTTTCGAGTGTGACTCCAAATTCATGTCCATCGTCATCAAATAGGGAAACATCCTCTTCCTTGATAAAAACCTTCACAGTTTTCCTCAGCTTGCGCGATGGGATGTTGCCTATGGGAATGACATAGGTCTCAGCCATTTCTTAGAACTCCGACGGATGCGTGGTGGTGCGACAGTCTAAGAGGGATGCAAGACTTAAGACTATGATATTCATTCAAGTATATATACGAGCACCCAACGTATCATGTCATTCTAGCAGTCTGAGATTCAATTTTATGACACTTTCACAGGGAGTTGATTTTCTCATATAGGAAGGCATGAGAGGTTGAAGTTTCTCAGTTACATGAGTGATTTTCTCATCTAAACAAATGGCCAAATGTCTGCAGTATCAAAACAAAACGTGATAAAATCGATACTGCAGACATTGGTTTGTATTGGAAGAGTGAAACTATGGATTATATGCAAAAGGATGTCTGGCTGAGTCTTTCCTTGCAACAATCTCATCTACACTTTGTCGACCCTCGATAGCTCTCCTTAGTGCATGTCGTACAGCGATGAAGTTGTTTATGTGGACACGCATCCTATTGACGGCACTTGGGTGAACAAACACATTTGTCGCAATAACCAAATCAGGTACTAGTTCCTCAGGGATGATATTATCAGTGATGGTTCTTCTGACGGCATCAGCTACTGCTCTCTGGGCCACCTCATAGACCATCTTCTTGTGATTCTCTGATGTTATTGTAACTGTTGGAGCGAAAATTGTGTTCAACTCTAAATCCTTGATAACATTTGATTGATGACTGTCCTCTGTTACCTTTCCTGCATTTCTTAATGCTACACTCATAGGACCATCACGAATTCCCATGATTAAATCAACGTGAGCAACTTCATTACCTCCACCAAATAACGCCTCTCCGTGGAGTAGAGTTAAGTCTGGAATTACATCAGGTACCATCCCGGCAGCTTTCGGGTAAGTTTCAGACTCGATTGAACGACTCCCCATTTTGAATGTGACAATACCACGTGGAATCATCTGAAGGTCCTCAAGACAGGTCCGAATCTCATCATGCATGTCATATCCAAGAATATCGCCAACTAAGAGGGGAGGTCTTGCAGATCCCACTGGCACACCCATCATATTCAAAGCAGCTTTTACCGCGAGTCCACCACCATTGTTGACGAAAATACGAACAATCTTCTGAATGCTTCTTTGAATGATGCGAGCTTCTTTCAAATCTCCAGTCGCAAGCGCAGTTTGCATTCTGATGTATCGATCAGGAAAAACATTGGCACTTGCAAGAATTGCACCATTGCAACCAGATGCAAGTGCAGGTAATGCAACTTCATCATGACCAACCATCACCTGGAAGTTTTCGGGCTTACGCACCAGGATTGTTGTCAAATTAACTAGGTCACCACTAGAATCTTTCATCCCGATTATTCCATCAATATCTCGAAGACCATCAATGAGAGTCCAGTGCATTGGAACTCCAGTAACCTGAGGAATATTGTAAACAATAATTGGAATATCACTATTGTTTGCAATCTTCTCAAAATGCTCGTAGATTTCCTTGTCCGATGGTCTTAGGAAATAGGGAGAAACGACAAGTGCTGCGGCAGCTCCAAACTCAGCAGCTCTTCGGGTCAGTTTGATAGCGTCATTTGTATAAGCATGACCAGTTCCTGCTAGTACTGGAACTCTACCTTTTGCAGCTTTGCATGCTATGCGAATTGCTTCCTCTTTCTCCTCAAACCTCATGCTTGTGAATTCGCCCGTCGTTCCACATGGTACGATGCCAGTCGCCCCGCTTTTAATAGTGAAATCAATGAGATTGCGGTATTGTTTTTCATTCACACCATTTTTATCAAAGGGAGTAACGAGAGCAGGGTAGACACCCTTGAAACGATATTCATCTGTCATTAGGTTCACCTCCAGATTGCCGCAAGGGCAGTTTCTACAGCTTGCTGTGTAGCTGTCGTGATTTCTCGACGGTCTCGTAAATTCAAATCAATGTCCAGGGCGATAATGAGAACATCATTAGTCAATGATTTCTTCGGTATCTTATCGGCATCCAAGAAAGATGCAATAGCCTTTGCCGTGCCGGACTGTACAGGTCCATAGAACAATGAAGCTTGACGCATAGAATCAATTTTTCTAGTTGGAAGCATTAAACTACTAGGTTTAACAGCGAGATTGGGTTCGAGAATCACAGTCAATGCTTCATGTCCAATCTTTGGTATGGTGAGTAGACGTACAAATGCATTGCCAACCATTCCTGCTTTTGGACCAGCAATAAGGCCTACTGATACAACATCATTTGCAGCACTACTTTTCTGAAGTTCTGGAACATCTTCGAGTGTGATTCCCTGAGCTTCAAGAACTGAAATTATGTCGATGTCTTCCTGAACTGAGGGGTGTTCTAATTTTGGAATCACACCCATTTTCTCAAGCTCGATACGTATCTCTTCTTTGATCTCAGGAGTTAAGGTCCCTCCACTGTCAAGAGGCATCCGAGAGCGACCTGCATTTATCCCAAGCATTCTCAGAGCAGCTTTCACAGGTGGAGCAGCACCGTGTTTTAGAACAATTCGAGCGAAAGTCTGAGTGGATCTTTGTAGTTCTGCAGCTTCGTCAATTCTTCCACTCTGAGCTAAATTCATTATCTCAAGCCAAATATGAGGAATGACATTAGCTGAAGCCATAATTGCAGCTTTTGAACCAGCTACGACAGCAGAAAGAAAGCACTCATCTGCACCTATGATGACCTCCATTTTCCCTTTAAGCTTTTGAATCAGTTCTAGAATGTATGGTACACTTCCACTGCTATCTTTGATACCAACTATATTATCTAATTCTGCTAGGTCCTCAACAACATTCGATTTTAAGACTCCAAGAGTGCATTGAGGAATATTGTACATAATTAGAGGTAGATCACCATTTCTAGCAACTTCTGCATAGTGTTCATAATAGCCCTTATCAGTCGGTCGGAGGAAATAGGGTGATATTACAATCGCCGCATCATATCCCAAGTCAGCAGCGAACTTTGTGAGTGCAACGGTTGCCCGAGTACTGTTCTGACCGGTTCCAGCGATGATTGGAACACGTCCATCCACATATTTGATAGTAAGTTTAAGCATCTTCTTGCGTTCTTCAGTTCTCAGATATGGGAATTCACCAGTTGTGCCTAGGGTCACTACACCAGTTGCACCCTTTTCTATCGTGTAGTCTATGACTTGCTTGTAACCATCCTCATTAATATCCCCATCACGTGTGAAGGGGGTTACAAGTGCAGGCATTACTCCTTCCGGCTTGAACTTCTTCACAGAATCACCGAAACTTCGAGCTTAGAAGTGGGTATAAATGGCCTTCGATTCATGAGCGAATAAAGAGGAAATCTAGTATAGGAAGTTAGTATATGAAATCGATGTGAGAGATAAATCATGCAGGAATATGTTGTAGTCTTAACTACTTGTCCAATAAAGGTCAGTCAAGAGTTGGCTCGAGTCTTAGCTGAAAGTCGAGTATGTGCTTGTGTAAACATTATACCAAAGATTACTAGTATTTACCATTGGAAAAATGATCTAGTTATAGATGATGAAGCACTTTTGATAATCAAAACAGAAAGAAAACAATCCGAAAATCTTTGGAAAGTTCTAAAGGAAAATCATCCCTATGAAGTTCCAGAGTTTGTAGTAATACCAATCGATTGGGGTTCTAAGGATTATCTTGACTGGATTTCACAAAGTGTTGGTAAACAGTGATTCAACAACCTATGCAACATCAGATCTACGCGCAGCATAATCAAGGGATTCGTTAAAGTATTTCCCAACAATCGCACATATTGCAGGACCCACAATATAATTGATCTCACCAGGCATAAGCTCTTTCAGATTTGTCTTTGATGTCAACTTACCCTTTCTCTTTAGAATCCCTATCTCCCGTTCAATTGTGGACTTTGCTTTGTCCCATGACATGGGCTCAACACCCCGGCCCGTACCTATCAGTCCTTCTTTGATCTCAAAAAGACTTCTCATAATGAATAAAGAAAGATTATCCATATCTGAGGAATCTTTCATGAAGTTACCACCATGTTGTGAGCATTTTGCATCACTGGGTATGGCTCCGCAAGCAGAACAAATCTGACGCCCTCTATTGGTCTTGATAAAATACGCTAGTAGATTTGCACACTTCGTTGTGTCATTAGGTGTCCATTCAAGACCTTTGGTCCCAACTCGACTTATTGCTCGAAAGACGGTACGTGCTTTATTGTGAAGGTACATCAAAACATCGATACCTTCTTTCTTTTCCTCAATTCTGCGCTTTTCTTTCTGTTTGGCTTCAAAAGCAAACTCTTCCTTCGCGAGTTTCTCCAGTCGTTCTTGCTTCAGGAATCGTTGCATTATATCATAGGCTATTGCATAGTTATCGAATTCCAAACCAGACATATCTAGTGACTTATCAACAATACCGTCGAATACAGGGCTAACAGAGGTTTCAAGGTCTTTACCAGCAGCCATCATGTCCTTGTTCGAAAAACGAGCATGCATCCATGTGCAAATTGACTTAGCGTCTAGCTCAGGATACACTATCTTCATCTCGTAGATTCTCATGGAAGTAAGATCTATCAGTATCTCTTCTCTAAGGAACTGTAAGGTTGTATCAGTATCTTCGTAAATACTCTTCAAAAGAGCTTTAATTCGAAGAAGATCCTGTTTGGATCTGATGTATGATTCTACCACACGAGTCAAGTTTGTGAGAATGCCAATTGTGAAATGCCAAATGAAATCAAGTCTTAGACTTGCAATAGTTTCATCTTCTGTTCTTTGCTGACTGAAATCACGAGCTGATGAAATACCAAGAGAACTTAGTGCCCCACTCTTAACTTGCTCACGTGTTTCTAGAAGCCGGATTACCTCATCAGGTGGTGGTACTCGCATTTTCTTTTTGAGAGCTTCAAGTACTTCTATTTCGATACCAACTAATTTTGCACGGTCTTTGGTAAACATATCTATGTTTATTTGGTCAAGTTCTGTTGCTCGCAATCCCTTGGATTTGAGCATACCCTTTACAGGTCCGTTTAGCGTGGTTTCTATTTTCTCTATTGTCTTCAATGAACGCTCAAGCAACTCTAGCTCTTCTTTACTGATTGCAGGTTTTGATGTATCTGAGATGGTGTCATTGATCAAGGATTTTAATCCAGGACCAATTATTGATGAGTCAGTGATACCCTTTCTTCGAAGCTGTGATTTAATATCATCAGGATTTACATTTAGAAAACTCGAAATTGTATCAAGTGCGGCATTAGAATCTACTGATAAAATTTCTGCGGCTTTACTTGTAATAACTTGTCCTATCCGAGATTCATAGCCTTCTAGCGTGGTGGGAACATCGAATTCTTCATCGAGAACTTCAAGTATATGCAATCTAATTTCATGAGCATTCCTGAGACCTTTGAGAGTATCAATAGGTTGGCAGAATCTCTTAGTTATTGCAGAGGAAATTTCATCTTTGCTTTTATCTGGAAAAGTTGCATCAACAAGATGGCCTTTGGAATATTCGATTTTTCCAAGAATTTTCTTAAGCCCCATTCGAAGAATGGTTGTTTCAGGAACTTCAGAAGGATGTTCTCTCAGTAATTCATCTCTAAGAGATAACGCACTTTCCTTTAAACCCGAAGCTTTGACATACAATTCATGTCGCCATTCTTGACCCCAACCTGTGACTTCCAGAATTAAATCAATATCATGATTAGAATTGTATTCAGAAGGAATTTTCTCCAAAGAGTCTTTTAATAGATTGAAGGCCTTCTCTTTATTATCGGGATTTGGATTTGTACCTGCGAGCTCATCTATAAGACGAGTGGTCAACTTACTAACCAACTTGGCGATGTAAATCTCTTCACGCTGTTTGTTCGAGAAGAGTTGTCGAACTTCAAGTTCAAGCTGTCGTCTTTCCTCAACCCCCAACTCATCTTTCATATCACTGCCTGCACCAGGTTCCTCTGATGGAGTTAGAAGACGAACTCCCTGATAGCTGTGAAGATAAAATGCGGCAAAGAAGGAGAAGACATCTTCAAGTGGTTGAGTTTCCTTAAGAAGCTCGTGAAACATCTGACGGTCTCTGCTACTTCGCATATGTGAGACTAATGCTTCTCTTAGTAGAATCTCTTTACCCGCCTCACTCATTTGAAGTGTCTTTAATACCCAGGAGCTTGCCATATTCAATCACCTCAAGAATGTGTTTCCGATTGAAACAATTAATTCATCCCCTTTTTGTTGATAGTTTACAAGATATAGCAAATTATCCTCTTTGGAATCTCTCAAGTACATACGACTTATTCTTGGAAGTAATTTCCCAAGACCACGTACTTTAGAACTCATCAAATATTCGATGAATGAATCATCGAGGTCTAGTTCTATCCCAGAGGCTGCTCCAATTCCCTCTGCTTGAAGACGGAGGACGCGTTTCGCAACAGTAGCCTCCATATCTTTTTCTCTTTCTTTCAAATGATCGAGGTTACTCTGGAGTAAATCCCTTAGCTCAACAAAATACTTGAGAGAGGAATCTGGCTCAGGTTTTGCAGGTATCGATTTCTCTTCCTTCAAAGGATATTGTGTCTGAATTTCATGCAATTCTGCATCAATTGGAGATGGTTTCGTTGGTTCTATAGGAGGTGGGGTTGGTGTTTCACTAGGTGTTATAGATTCCATTTCTTGAATAGCTTGATAGCGTTCCATTTGTCCTTTGTAACTATTCAAAGCAATTTCATATTCTCTCATACGAGCTTCGAACTCTTGGGTCGTTTGATTTAGTAATTCTTCACGTTTGGTATTATGTGCACGGATTGTATTGTTTTCTTGTTCGATGATTTGACATTCTTTTTGCCATTCCTGAACTTTTCCTAGGTATTCTTGTTCTCGTTGGTCAGCTTCAACCTTCGCACGATCAACCATTGCGCTAGGTGTGACTGTTTCGCCAACAATTTCATGGACAGAATTCAGGAGCTTTAGAAGCGCTTCTGGTTTACTCATTGAATCATCTAGAGTAGTGTTGAAGCTCTTAACCCATTCAGTTGCTTCTTTTTTCCACTCTTCAGGTCGTTCGCTAGCACCTTCCACCGCGATCTTGAGTTCTTCAACTAGACTAGTCTGTTCAGACTGCATCTTATCTATGATGCGTCGAATCAAAGGTTTTGAGAGAAGAGTATCTGCTACATCAGGGATGATATCTGATACAAGATCTTGAAAATCATTTAGAAGTTTCATCAATGCGGTTCCATGGTCAGTTAATTCTTCAGAGTCAGTAATTGAGTATTTGAGTGCAATCTCTTTTTTGGCAATCTCGGCTAGATTCTCAAATCCAATTAGATTCCAAACGTCAATGCTTTTGAATGATTCAATCAATTGACGTGTGATTAAGTCCATGAGTTGCTTGAAGTCTTCATATCGGGTTCCCTTGAAGACTTCCTGTGAAAACGCCGCATTGAGTTGTGCTTGAATCTCAGCGTAGAACAGGTCGAATAAAGTGAGATCGGTTGACCCAATGTCTTCATTTAGAGTTTCTTTCTTGAAATCTTGGAGAGCTGTTGTGAAAGCTTTCTTGGCAGCATTAGTTACAAGATATTGATTAAGTTCCTTAGAGAAATATTGCAGAACCTTCTTCGCATATGCAATAGCATATCTCATTGTACCCTTTAACTCCCAAGCACGAATCACACTAGATTCTCCAAACTCACGGATAACTGAATTCATGATCCTCTCAACAAAGCCCATAGCAAGGGTGTTCTTTATTCCTGAAGAAATTTTATCATTCGCAGAAACTGCAGAAATTAATTCACCTCTATGATCCTCGATTGTCAATGATTTTCCTGAACTAAGATGTTCTTCTACAATATTCTCTAGAACAGTGACAGATTCTTCTAAGAGTTCTACAAACTCACTAATCCTAGGTCTTAGTGTTTCGATATCTGATAGTGAAACCTCTGACTGACCAAGAAAATCTGTTAACGCTTTAACAATCCCCTCGACTAACTCTGATTCCTCAATAGAAAATGCATAGTAGTTCAATTCATTCAGAATTGCCTGACCGGTTTCAGGCACAATCTTTGTCAAAGTTTCGATTGCACTTGGTGTCAATACACGATGCTTGAAATGAGTAACTAATTTGCTATCAGATTCATTTGGAAGTTTAAACTCCAAACGCTTGCGACTTTTAATCTTCATTCCTGGTGGTAAAAGTGTAAAATCATCAACTACAAGCAGTTTGGCGACCATATCAACATCAACATGTTCAGACTTGACTTTTAATGAGTCCCAAGAGCCCTGAAACTGACGATCTAGCATATCCACGAAAAGAACACTATTTAACCGGTCAGCAAATTTCGTAATTACTGAGATTCCCTCTAAATCATAATTTAGTTCATTATTGATCACTGCACTCTCTATATCTGCAATCTTCTTAGACACGACTTTCATGTAATCATTGATTTTGAAAGGATTAACAACTCCCTTTTCCCAGCATAAGACGCAAACATGAGACCCAACACCCCCTTCACTTCCACCTGCAACCACAAGCTGGTCGGGCAGTACATCAGGGCTTGGAGTCCTATCGAGATCCCATTCGATTGAGAGTATCTCTAGACCCTCGGATGTCATCAGTGTATCCCTAATTGTGAAGATAAGCGGTACTATATTCATAGAAATAGTAGCCGAGTGTTGCTCCAGCATTCTTCCAGTACCAATAGCACTTCCAATTGGATGACCAAGTCCGGTAGATGAACCTAATACGGAGGCAGACGCCATTCGAATTGCTTCAGCAGTACTTGGTGCCTGTACATCTTCACGATCAGACATTACTTGTCACTCCTTGATGAAAGTGAAAGTCGGAGGATATTAGAAAACAATAACGCAATCTTTTGAATCTAGCTCGCTCAGCTATCCAACTCTTGTCCAGATTCCATTTTCGAGCTCACGTACTAATCCAGCTTCCTTCAAACCAATTAGCGTGACATGTAATGTTGTCGTAAGTAAAGCATCGTAACTCTGAGGAATAGGTACACTTCTTGCTTGTTTGATGTCAAATACCAGCTGCTCAATATCAGCATCACCTCGTGCACTCAACAATGTGAGAAGTGTATCTTGCAAATGAACTACTCCATCCTTCACTTCTTGAAATTGAAGTTGAGCATCAGCAAAGATGTGGGGTGAATCATGAGATGGAAATATATGGTCTGCTCCAAGTTTTGACATAGTTTCAAGAGCTGCTAATTTTGCTACAATACTCCCAGTCTTATCAACATAGAATTTTCGAGGATCATTTGGGAAATTATTCAATTCATCGCCTGAGAAAAGTGCTTTATGTTTGACATCATAAAACACACAATGTCCAGCAGAATGACCACCTGTATGGATTACTTTGAGTGTCGTTTCACCAACTGAAATGCTCTGGCCGTGTGTGATTAACTCATCTGCATCTATTCCACGATAATTGACTCGAAGGGGTCCTTTATCAAATTTCATTGAGAATCGTTCAGCTCGGTCCATCAAAAGACGTTCATTCAAGAAGATTGCTGGAGTTTGTAGAATTTCTGCATCATCCTTATGAATCATTACAGGTGCACCTGTTAATTTCTTCAGGCGCCCTGCCCCAGCTGCATGATCCGGATGTCCGTGAGTGCAGACGATTCCGACAAGATCGCACTTTGGATTAAAACCAAGATGCTTCAATGCTTTTTCGAGTCGATCCCCTGGGTCACCGGCAGTTCCCGGGTCTATAACAAGAACCTCGTCTTCATCTATAAGCAGATAGCTTGCAATGAAACCAAACTCACCCGCGAATTTTCCTCGCACAACTTGAATTCCAGGTATAATCTCAGCTGATGCCATTGGTCTGGATGAAGTTGTTCCTCCAACACTTATGATAATATCGTCTACATGCTGAGCCAGATAATAAACACTAAATCGAACTAATCATTATGAAACATCGTAGAGGTCACCTAATGAAAGGGGCATACATACTCATAATGAGAATAGAACAGCCTGTAAGAGTTCAAATTAAATCATTAGGAAATATAGGATTCGAATCCGGAGAATGGATATATGTTGGATCAGCCATGGGTGGTGGTTCGACAAGTATTGAGAACAGGTTGAAACGACATTTTCGGAAGGAGAAGACCATCTATTGGCACATAGATTATCTGCTTGATGCAGGTGCTGAAATTTTGAAGGCCATCTGGGTAAAAAGTAAGAAATCCATAGAGTGTGACTTGGTACAAGCAATTGATAGTTATAGTGATTTCATAGCAGGCCCTAAGGGATTCGGATCATCTGATTGTAGGATGAGATGTTTTACACATACATACTTCTATCAAGGAATTGAAGATATGAAATATGTCATAATTCAGATACTTCAGGGATTGGGATTTCACCCTCAGATCACCCAAGATGGCCAGATATGATGACAAACTCCTAAGCAGCAAGTATTAAATGCCTCTAGCATTCAACTTTTTCAAACTGGAGGAAACCGAGATTGCCAGACTGGAGGAGCATTTTTCAAGACTTGAAAAATACAGGACAAACATTCACTGTTTACTTGAGATATCAGCAAAAAGACACACTTGCAAAGATACCCAATGTAAGGGTTCAGGAAGTATACGATGATCATGTAAGATTGGAAAATCCAAGTGGTTATGGAGTTCTTGGATACGAAGACATCCTTTACGTATCGATACCAAGGCAGTCAATGTCCAGACCGCTTCAGTAAGTAAGCATTCTTAGCCCCTACGGCTAAGGTTTAATTGGCATAACCGGTGTTCTTACACATCCAGACAATTAGATGGTGTTAATTGCAGTGTCATCACTAGTTTACATCCCAATTGAAAACGAACGAGTCCTTAGTCAACATCAGGAATATATTCTGACCAATTATAGATGGATACAGTTTGATAGAGGATCACGAACAAGTGCTAGTCTACCATTACACCTCATAAAGGAGTATAAATTGACGACAAACTCCGCCATGTGCAAGGTTGTAAATGGAATTGTAAATCTTGTAGGAGCAATGCCAAGAAGAGAAGAATTGCGAGCTGCACTTGGAATTCGAGAATTCGATGATCTCAGAGTTGGAGGACAAAGAAAAATCTGCGAAGTAAGTGGTGTGCCGTTTATACATCCAGACCATCCATATAACAGATGGATTTCAATAGGTTTCCATAGACCATTCTCAAGACATTTCTATCAAACATTTGCATGGTTGAAAGGTGAGGAGGTCTTCACCTATAATCCTGGATGCTTTATACTTACGAACTATCGGTTGTATCAGTTTGATGCAGGTTCTAAGAAAATGTTCATTTTCCCACTTCATATGGTTGAAACATTTGAAGCAAGAAGTAATGAACTCAAACTCAAAGCAACCACTGGAAAATTCAAGATTAGAGGTAGAGTTCCTCGACAGGATCATCTCTTGAGTGTATGGCAAACTCGTGCATGGAGCCATATTTCAAAAGAACATCTAGACTGGTTGGTTCGGCCTTTCAGCTATATTGCACCTCATCACCCCTTGTCACAATACTATGTCAGTGACAGTGCAACTGTTACACCCACCCCAGTTGCTCAAGAAACGACACAGGAGATGCAAGTAACTGCTGGAAGCGGTGGTGCAGGAACGGTGTTCGTCAAACCAGTCATAAAAGACAGATGCACTAATTGCTCAGCGCCAATGTCATGGGAGCAAATTGATTGGACAGGTCCTGATCAGTATGCATGCCCCTCATGTGGCAATACTCACAGAGTTGATTATGTTAGAATGTAATACTCTCTAGGAGTGGGCTTTGGTCCACTCCAAAGATAGTCTCTTGATCGTTTGTTCTGTAGGAAGACCTGTTTCTAGGTCCCAACCACGAAGTCTGTAGTAATCATCAAGCATGGGGTCAAGATTCACTGTCTGACCTTTTCCAGGACCCTCAGGCATTGGTTCTTTTGTGAATCTATCGGGGAGATTATCATCCTCGCGAGTGATTCCTTCTCGACTATTGAATAAACGTTTCAACGTAACTTGACGTTCAGCAATCTCTATCAGATTTTCAACTTTGCCTAAGTGTTTCTCCCCTGTTGCCAGCGGCAACATCTCTGCAAAGTCTTCCATCCAAAATATTGGAGGCCATGAAACTGAGTACCAACATACAATCAGTGTATCTCGAATACAATACGAATTCTCGCTCTCGAAGACAGCTGTTGCCTTGTATTTCTCAGTGTATGGATCGATGATCTCGGGAAGTTTATCAGCACCCCACCTTTTTGCTGCAACGTCTTCATAACCCAATTGGTCAACAACAACTAAGCTTCTCAAATGATCAGCACCTCGAGCGCCAGTTGCATGCCCGAGTCCTATGCTTCTATGAGTACGACCGTCCTGCCCTGAAACTTCCATGCCTTTAACATGAATAGCGTATTTCTCTGAACCCCTCCCAATTGAATCAGCGGCTCTCTTGCTTCCTTCAGCTAGCAGGTCTCCAAATTCCTCTCTTTTTGCTATCATTTCTAATAGACTGATAATTTGTTCTCTATTACCCCATTCAAGCTTGAGACCTTTGGTATCTTTCTCTGATATGAGACCATTTTTAAAGGCTTCAATTGCGAATCCAATGGTTGCACCAGCGGAGATTATGTCCATTCCGTATCGATTACAGATCTGATTCGCCTTCAAGGTAGTTGCATAATCATCAATACCTAGCGAACTCCCAAATGCCATGAGGCCTTCATACTCAGGTCCTTCCTCCAGAGTACCAGCATAAGGTCCAGTTCGGACATAATTCACCTTTTTACAGCCAAGACTACATCCAAAACAAGCTCTATCAGAAATTGTGTACCTTGGTCTAATGTATTCACCAGTTAGTTTTTCAAAACCTGAAAATACCCCTGTGCGATGGTTGTATGTTGGTAATTCGCCAATTTCCTGTTTGACAGCCGTTAGAATCCAAGTGCCCCATTTACTCATCTCTTTTGCTTGGGGATTCTGACGAACTCTATGATGCGCTTTTTTCGCTAGCTCAAAGAATCCATCGTGGTCGTATACATTTACTCCACCATGTCCACGAATCGAGATTGCTTTTACATTCTTGGATCCTAGAACTGCACCCATTCCTGTACGACCAGCAGCTCGAGCATGATTCACCATTACTGAAGCAAATCGAACCATGTGCTCACCTGCGGGGCCAATGGCAGCAACTTGAGTGTCAGGATCATTGTGAATTTTCTTGATGTTGATAGTTGTTTGATCTGTGGTGGTTCCCCACAGTTCTGATGCATCTTGAAGTTCGAGATATGAGTCTTCAATATTGATGTATACAGGATTCTCTGCTTTGCCTTCAACAACTAACAAATCGTATCCTGCATATTTGAGTTCAGGACCCAAAAATCCACCTACATGACTCTCGCCCCAGATTCCTGTAAGTGGGGCTTTTGAGATGAAAACTGTTCTCCCACTCATTGGCCACATTGTGCCTGTGATTGGTCCTGTAGCTACAATGAGCTTGTTATCCTCACTTAGTGGATCAATACCTGCGGGTACTTCTTCAAAGAGAATCTTAACACCAAAACCATCGCCGCCTATATAGTCCTTTATCCATTCACTGGGAAGTGGGTCGACTTTGAACTTGTTCTCACTTAAATTGACACGAAGGATTTTACCTCTGTAACCACCAGCGGTCACGTTACTCAACTCCGCCAGACTCCTGAGCAGACCTATCTATCTCCCTAAGATAACTTGAAATTTTACTATGGCGATCAATCGAAGGAGCAATAGCAACCTCGGAGTACATAATTGCGCCAGTTGGACAAGCTTTTGCGCACTCTGGATCACCACCACAATGATCGCATTTGATTATTCTCATTGAATAATTGTCCAGTAGGATAACACCATTAACGCACGCTCCTACACAGGATTTACATAGAATACATTTGTCCTCATCAAGATAGGTCATTTTTGTTATTGGATTTCGCCGGATTGCATAAACCGGACAAACGTCCACACATGGAGCAGTTTCGCATGGACCACAGACATTGGGAAGGTCTATTCCAAGATCATCATATCGGACAATTTTGAGTCTTGCAAGACTTGGCTGAAACCGATTTTCTTTTTTGGCTGTGCAAGCAAGTTCGCAGATTCTGCAACCTGTACATTTTGTGAAATCAACGACAAGATGTGATGGCATAGAACCAACTCGTAGGTATCTAAATTCTACAATTCCACACTAAAATGCTTCGGACTATCTATACGGTTTATTAGGGGCAAGGTTATACTAACGATTGGGTAGAATATTATGTCCGAGGACGAAAATATCGAGGATGACACAGGAAAGAAGAAGAAAAAAGTCGATTACTGTGAGGTTGAATTCGAAATTGGGAATATCGAGTTCGAAGCAAAAGGGCGGAGTATTGTTGTTGAACGGATGTTCAGAATGCTCTTGGAGAAAATCGAAGAAGGAAAACTAGTCGCTGAATTCAAATTGCAAGATATTGATGAGGAGGAAGAGGAGGAGGAGGAAGAACTACCACCTATGGAGCTTTTTGAAGAATCTGAGGAATCAGAATATACTCCTACTGAAACTGCGCTGGATCCGCCACCAGCTTGGGATAGTCTAGAGACTGAAGAGCCGGATATTTCAGATGCTGAACGCGAAGAATTTGGAATTGACTAGATACTGTTTCGAGCTATTCCAGTGGCACTACCCATCCATAGGGATCTTCCCGCTCTCCAGATTGGATGCCAATTAAATCATCGAAGAGTCTTTGAGTTAACTCTCCGGTTTGACCATTAGAAACTTCATAGGGCATTCCCTTAAACCAGAGAAACCCAACCGGAGCAATTATGGCAGCTGTACCGCATCCAAAGATTTCTTTCACTTTCCCAGAAGATATTCCTTCAATAACCTCATCTATGGAAACCATCCGTTCCTTCGGAGCAAAACCATAATCCTTCACAAGAGTTAGTACCGAGTTTCTTGTTATTCCCGGTAGAATAGAACCTGCTAGCGGTGGAGTTACAACCTCATCATCAAAACGTACAAAGAGATTCATTGTGCCAACTTCTTCTATCCATTTTCGCTCAAGTGCATCCAACCACAGAACCTGAGAATAACCTACCTTTGCGGCATCAGTACCAGCAAGCAGGCTCGCAGCATAATTGCCACAAGCTTTTGCTGCTCCAGTTCCTCCCTTCACTGCACGAACGTATTCATCGCTGACATAGATCTTTACAGGAGCAAATCCTTCTTTGAAATATGGACCTACTGGACTTAGTATCACATAGTAAAGATAGTGCGAAGAAGGACGAACTCCAAGTTTTGGTTCAGTTGCAATCATAGTAGGACGGATATAGAGTGAGCTACCAGGCACTTCGGGTACCCAATCAGAGTCAATCTTCAAAAGCTCCTTGAGCGAGTGCAGCGCAAAATTCACATCAAGTAAAGGCATAACCATCCTTTCTGCTGAGGCATTTAACCGTTGGAAATTCATTTCCGGGCGGAAGAGGAGGACCCTATCTCCTCTTCGGTAAGCTTTCATCCCCTCGAATATTCCTTGGCCATAATGAAGGCATAATGCAGCAGGACTCAAAGAAAGAGGACCAAAAGGATGAATCCTTGCATCAGTCCAACTTGTGCCGTCATGACGCATTGAAAACATATGGTCAGAGAAGACAGTACCGAAGGGAACCTGTAGCACGTCAGTTGGTTTTTCCTTCCTCTCCTCCTTGGGAATTAGATCGATGTCGATTTTCATTCTCAAGCACAACAATTATGGATTATGCACATCCACCTCTTAAGCGGATGGGTATACTAAAATTTCATGTAAATAGCTAAATAATTGTGTCTTAGAAAATCCCTTAAGTCAGACAATCACTGATGAAAACACTACAGGAGTAACATAAGATGAGTCATCATGAAGGAGCTCCACCTGAGGATGTATATTATATCGACCCAAAAGAAGTGCTCTCTCAATATAGTGTGGAGTGGATTTCACTTCGGAAATCGTATGATGAGATTAAGAATCAACTACTTGAGATACAAGAAGAGCTCAGTCAGCTTGACAGACAACTAGAAAATGGCACAATAACCGACCAAGAACATATCAAACTATACCGAGAAAAATGGTCTGAATCCACACAGATTGTGCAAGTGAAGAGAGAAGTAGAAAGTAGGCTATTTGAGATACAGAAAGAAATCCGTGCAGCTAACAGACAATTAAAACAGGCAGAAGTTGAGCGTTTACGGAGAGAAAGGATTGAGCAGGAAAAAGCCAACGCAATGATTGAATGGATGTCACTCAAGCAGGGTTTTGATTTGGTTTCTGCACGAAGAAACGAGATTAATGCAGAGTCTGATAAACTGGAATTCCAAAGACGTAATGGAAAAGTTTCTGAAGAGAAATATCGGGAAAGTCGAATTCAGCATATTAGACAATTGGCAGAGCTCAGTACTGTGGAGTCAGATGTGAAGCGAAGACTCGCAGAACTTTTAGAAATAATAAGACACTAAGTATCTTTTAGTAATAAGAAAAAGAGTAATTGCAGAACCCGAGATAGGGTCCTGCAAATCTGCGTCTATAGACGATGTCCTTGGTCAATCATTGCATCAGCAACTTTTAGAAAACCTGCAATATTGGCGCCCATGACATAGTTACCTTTCTTTCCAAAAAGCTCGGATGTCTTGTAGGCATTTGCATGAATGTTTTGCATGATTTGATGTAGCTTTGCATCAACCTCTTCCCGGGTCCAGAAGAAACGTTGACTGTTCTGAGCCATCTCAAGTCCTGATACTGAAACTCCACCAGCATTGGCTGCTTTTCCGGGTCCGAAGAGAATATTATTCTCTAAGAAGATTTCAACACCCTCTGGAACTGTTGGCATGTTAGCACCCTCCCCGACAGCTAACACTCCATTGTCGACGAGCATTTTGGCTTCCTTTCCATCAACCTCGTTTTGGGTTGCACTTGGGAGAGCTATATCACACTTCAGACTCCATGGAGATCCATCTTTGGTCTCAGTGTAGTCTACCTTAAAATGCTCAGCATATTCCTTGATACGGCCTCTTCGGACATTTTTCAATTCCTTTATCCATGTAAGCTTTCCTTCATCGATACCTTCTGGGTCATGAATCCAACCAGAAGAATCACTCATGGCAACGACCTTCGCTCCAAGTTGGATGCACTTCTCAGTAGCATATTGAGCAACATTGCCAGAGCCGGAAACAACAGCAATCTTACCCTTCATGTCTTCTCCACGAGTTTTAAGCATCTCCTGAACGAAATAGACACAACCATATCCTGTTGCTTCAGGTCGAATCAGTGAACCACCCCAACCAGCACTCTTGCCGGTAAAAACACAAGTTCCGTGGTTGTTTGTGATTTTTCGATATGCACCATAAAGATAACCAATCTCTCTAGCTCCCACGCCAATATCTCCAGCAGGCACATCGATGAACTGACCAATATGTCGGTAGAGTTCAAACATAAAGCTCTCGCAGAAATTCTCCACCTCTGCATCTGTCTTGCCTTTTGGATCAAAATCCGAACCACCTTTACCACCACCCATCGGGAGAGTCGTAAGACTGTTCTTGAAAACCTGCTCGAAGCCGAGGAATTTCAAAACTCCTTGTGTGACAGTGGGATGAAAACGTAGACCACCCTTATATGGTCCAATGGCTGAGTTATATTGAACCCGAAAACCACGATTTACTTGAATTTTCCCGTTTCTATCCTTCCAAGGAACACGAAACTGAATTATTCGTTCAGGTTCTGTGATCCGTTCTAAGATAGAGTGCTCCTGGTACTTGGGATTTTTCTGGATAGCTGGTTCCAGGCTTTCCAGTACTTCCAGTGCCGCCTGATGAAAGACTTTTTGGTCAGGGTCTTTCTCAATTAAGCCGTTGTAAACACTCTCTATGTACTTATCCAATGGTACTCACTCACCACTAGTAATGCAAGCAGGGAGCGCGTTAGGACTTACACATAAATCAATCGGAATCGACCTCAGACATAAAAAGACTCTAAAACTACTGTTTTTATCCATGCAACTACAACATTGTAAGACAAACAGTCATTAGACCTGTTAAGAAATGGAATACTGGTCAAGAAGAGATGCCAACGTATGAACAGGAATGGATAAGTCCAATCTTAGAAGCGTATAAAAAAAGAAAGATTACTGAGAGTTATTCGATAATTCTAGGTCTCAACCCTGTAGGACATGCTCTCTGTAGAAGGTTGTATGAGAGCAATGATTTCGAAACTCTTCTTCTCTTCAACTCACCAGCTTTCTCATCATGGAATAGATACCCCATCGATCTGAAACCTCCAGTCGTTCCTGTTCATGGAATGGTAGCAGAAGACTTGATGATAATTTTTGGAGACGTTATGATTAGGGAATATGATTGGATGACGGACATGCTCTTTTACCTGAGAGGAAATGTGCCCTCTAGATTTGTTATCTCCCTGATGACGCATGATGGACCTACTTGTGGGCAAGTTCTATCCAAAAAAGGTGATAGATTGTTGAAGAGAATGGATGTTCCTCTTGGAAGATCTGATTTCTATGATGGAATCACAGCACCCCTAATAAGTGTAGGAAGTGCCGCAGGTCTGGACCCAGTTATCCTATTCCTTGAGGAATCCAAGGATCGTGAAGTCATTCTTCAAGTCGATGAAGTAGTGGTGACAGAAGCTGATGTGGATGAAGCTCACCAACTTCTCCAGAGGGGATTGGATTTTCAACTTGCTCTTTAGTCCTCGCTTTCGTCTAGTGATGTCCGTCCATAACCGGTCCGATTCCGTCCAGTCAATTGATCAAATCGTTCATGGATATCACTCCGAGAAATTTTGCTATCACAATTACTGCACATTAAGGCTCTTGTTTCCTTAATATTTACTATCTCACCACATGAGATACATGTCCATAATCCTCCTTGAAGCAGCTTTGTTTTTCTAAAGACTACTCTAGCCATTTCCTTAAGAGATTCAGGACAATCACCAGCAACACCGACAATTCCCTTTTCAGACCACTCGCAAAGAACAGAAACAAGAGTCGTCATTAATTCAATAATCCGAGTCGTTCGATCTTCTATTTCTGTTGAAGATTCAGACTTGGTGTCTCTGGGAGCATCAGAGATTCTTGATAGCATCTCGATGAATGCAAAGAAAGCTGGTGCTGGGAATTTTTCTCTGCCTCTAGCTTCAACCATTTGACCAAGAACAGCTGATATCATCAAGGTTTGCGTATAATCTTCGCGGAGTATCTTTTCAGCCTCTTGAACAATCTTTTCAACATCAATTCGATATTTGGCTTCTTTTAGTCCGTGTTCTTCAGCGATATCTCGAACTGATTCTATGAGTCCCATTCCCTTTGCCATCATTCGATTGACCTTTCTCGCAATTGTTTGATAGGGCAATCCAGCATCATTAGCAAGCTGCTGTAAGAGGTCTCTGGCTGTCAGACTCAACCGTAGCACGTACCTGTGGCGACACGATTCTTTGACAGTATCACCATTTTAGGTTACCGTAGTACCTTTGTATCGAAGATGCTTATGGGAAAAATCTCATAAAGGGATATTTGACGCCAACACACGGCGGTCTAATATGAAAGATTATGATGTGATCCTCGCAAGTGGAGCTGAACACTTGAAGGAAAGTTTCCAAGAAGAAGGGTTTCGTGTTTTTACGTCTGGACTTAACTATGATAGAAGACGACTTTTTCCAAATGCAGACATATATGCCAAACTAGAGGATATTTCAGAGCTTTCAGATAGACGGATTGTCATAATTCAGAGTTGTACCGGATCGGGACCTGCTGAAAATGAACAGTATTCAACCTCAGACCGTGTGGTTGAACTCTTGCTTCTACTAGATCTCCTATCAAGACCAGTAGCTGTTCAAGAAATAGGACACAAAACCTACGAATGCAAACCAATTGCACCTCCTAATATTGTTGAAGTCGTTCTAACGTTCCAACCATTTGCCTTGCAGGACAAGGCATTCAGAACTGGAGAAGCTGTGTCAGGGAGATGGGCTATTGAAACCATTGCCAGAGCATGCAACAAAGTTTGGGTTGTCAATCCTCATGCTCCAGATAGTCTTGAATGGGTGCAGGACTTGAGAGGGAATAATCTCTATGATACGATAGATGTTGTTCCGGATTTGGTAGAGTTCGCAAAAACGCAATTTGGTTTCAAAGACCCAATTCTTGTCACACCAGACGAAGGAGCCCAAGAGAGGTATAAGATAAAGGGATTTGGAAAAAGTAGAGAAAATTCATTCAAAGTTGATCTTCATGGGAATGTTGAGGTAAAAGGCAAAGAAGTAATCATAATAGATGATCTTACTAAGAGTGGCAGCACTCTCTTGAAAGCTGCAGATAGATTGAGAAATCAAGGAGCAGATGAAGTGGGTATGGCAGTCGCACATGTGTTGCCTTTGATTGAAAGAGGAGAAGAACTACTCGAAGAACTGATAGATAATGCTCGTGGTATGATTGTAACTACAAATACAATACACACAGAGGTCTTTAGCGAACAAAATCCTCAACTGACATACGACATCGTTCACACTTTGGTCAAATACTTGTAGTCACTCGCTTTATTTCAGTCGATGTAGCTTTCAGCTTTTTCCTTTGCAGTCCATGCTTTTGTACTAAGCTTCTCAACAAGATCTCTTTTTTCAAGGTCAAGAAGTGCTTGTACAACATCGTTTTGATTACAAGCTACATTTCGTTTTCTTAGGATTGAAGTAATAGAATTTGGCCTGCGATTATCGACTAGGATTAATCGAAGAATATTCTTTTGAAGCTCGGTGATTTCCTCAGACATTGTAACCATGCATCTCGGCTCTTGTTGGGTTCTTAAGATTATCTCTAAAACTTAACTCATGATGACGAAAGCCTTTTGTTGTGTTTATTGATTGCGCCAGAAGGTTATTGCATGAATAATGAAAGAGAATATCATATTGGAATCGCACCAGGTGAAATACCTGAACTTGTCCTCTTACCAGGAGATCCCGACCGTGCACGGGATATTGCTATGAAATACTTTGATGAGCCAAGAGAGATTGCAAAGAAACGTGAATATTGGAGTTTCAAAGGAAAATGGAAAGGAGTAGAAGTTGCAGTTTGTTCTACTGGTATCGGCTGTCCGTCTGCGGCAATAGCTTTGGAGGAACTTGTGAAGGTTGGCTGTACAACATTTCTCCGAGTTGGTACATGCGGTGCTATCAGTCGTGCGATCCAGTCTGGAGACCTAGTTATTTTCACAGGTTCGGTAAGAGATGATGGAACTTCGCGGCAATATGTGCCAATTGAGTTCCCTGCTGTGGCGGATCCCGAAATAGTATTGGCGCTTATAGAAGCAGCTCAGAACACTGGTGGTAAGTTCCATGTTGGTATAGGCCACTCTAAGGATGCATTCTATAGTGAACATCCAGATTTTGTTGCAGATCCAGAAGGGACTCGAAGAAAGTGGGAATCAATGAGAAATTCCAGAGTTCTCGCTACTGAAATGGAAGCTGCCGCACTTTTCGTAATTGGACATTTACGCGGAGTCAAAGTGGGTACTGTATGTGTAGTTATAGGAGAGAATGTGGAGAAAGAAGCTAAGATTGAAGGCAAACCACCAATCGATGAACTAGTCACCGTAGCACTTGATGCAATAACATCATTCAAGAGATAGACTGGTAATCTAGATGCCACCAAACCAGACTTTCTTTTGAACTGCCATATGTAGGTCTTCAACGGTTCTTTTATCAATACCAGTCAGACTAGCTAATTGCTCAGGACTCGTTGCGACAAGTTCTGTTGTTGTGGCAATTCCTGCGTTAAATATTAAGTTAATAGTTGGTTCAGGTGTGCCGAGTTCAGTGAGTAGACCTCGGAGATCAGCCATAGTATCAACGCTTGCTACTGGAGGTGCTACCTCAGGCATTTCTTTCTCAATTGGGTCTTCAGTATCAACTTCAGGGGATTCTAAAGTTGCAGTATCTGGTTTAGCGGACTTCTTCAACTCGCGAAGTTCTGAGATTTCGCCCTTGACACCATATTTCGCTATGAAAGATGGTCTCAGAAAAACAATGCCAATTATAACACATAACAAAAGAATTGGAATGAGGAGATAACTATCGATATCCAATGGGACAATGCCACCAAATCCTGGTCCTATGAGACCTCCAATGATGCCCTCTCGTAGTAGCACAGTCCATGAGTCACCAGAAAGATCAGTAAAGAGAATTAACCAAAGGGGAGAGAACAATCCAAAACTCCCTATTTCATAAATCAAAAACTCTCGTACCTTATCTCTTCTAGCAAAGAAAACGAGTATAGGAGGAACGATTCCGATTAATATCGAAGTCAAAAACCAAGTGACATAGACGTCCCATGATAACGCAAGAATTTTGATGACTGCGGCACCTAGAAAAATAATAAATG
>PJET01000014.1 GCA_002825515.1 Candidatus Thorarchaeota archaeon MP11T_1
GCTTCCAAGTGGTGATTCGTTTGGTGTATTGTCAACATTGTGGTCAACAGAATGATGATCAATCTGAGTTTTGCACCCAATGTGGTGCAGCATTACAAGCAAGAGAGCCTGCAAGAGAATTAAGACGAGTTGGTGAACCCAAGGATGATGAATGCTTCGGACTTCCATATGGTGATGCCATTTGTGGGGTTATTTTTGGAGGAATAATCATCATTAGCGGACTGTCTTGGGTGTTAGGCCTTGATTTCTCAACTCTATGGGAAACTGCAATTGGCCCCTATCTGGTCATTCTCTTTGGTGCACTGATTGTACTGGGTGCCATTTATAGCTCAACTCGCAAGAAGCGACGATATCAGTAGCAAAATAGATGTCAAGTTCTAAAGCTTGACAGTTATCCAACTAAGATAGAGCACATAATATGCTCTCTTATTAGAGAGTACTAAATTCACCTCTACTCCAAACATCTATGATAAATGATGAATACAATCCGCATCACCACATTGTGCGCATATCTTCCCATGCTCGAAACTTGACATCGTCACTCTACTAAGAATCCATAACAGAATAATACACAGAATATAGAGGTCCACAGCGAAATTAGTTGTGATTCGATTTGCCCCAGCAAGCAGAAAGAAAGCTCCTAAGACGAAAAATACATTCAAAACAAAACGGAAAAATCCGCTCTTTATAGAGAGAGATCTGTATAGACGATGTTGAACAAGTCCAAAAAACACTCCTGTAAAACCTAGCCAGAATAACATGAGTTCGTTAACCAGTAGAATTCCAAGGAAAAAATACACTATGCTTCCTAGGATCGCAATGATAGCTCCTACTGTCAGACCTGTACAGCCTGCACAAAAGACTCTATTACTAATTCGAAGAACATGATCAGAAAACGCATCACATGTATAGTGATGCCCATGTAGAGTAGGCTGTTGAATGAGCAAGTCAGATTTTTTGGAATCATCAAACTCCTCTTGCCTTAATCTGCTGCAAGCTGCTCGAGAAAAGCTAGATGGACGGACTCCTGTGATTGCTCCGAGCAAGCAAATAATAATGAAGATTGATCCAACAACCATTGGTTGTGAAGAAAGACTTGGAGCATTCATTATAGTTCGATAGACAATCAGTGGAATCAATCCTAGTCCTAGAAGTGATAGTATCTGGAACCATAATGCAAGTGATTTTGTTGAATTTTTCCTGGTCATTACCTGAACAACCCTCTTAGAGCTCCCATTACTCCTTGTCGAGCCATGTATCTATAGGTTCTTCTCTTAATCTTGTTACTTGAGAATACACCAGCTATTCTCCTCTTCATTGAACCATAGAAACTTCGATAACATAGGTAAAGTTCTTCTTGGACTTCTCTTAATGTTAGATGTTCAGTTGGCATAATTGCATGTATCATGTCGTAATGTGCCCAGTTTTTATCTTCAATCCACCCATTCTTTTCTGCTTCATTGTAAAGACGTGTTCCAGGATACGGTGTTAGAATCATAAAGATTGCAATATCTGGATCGAGATCGTTGACATAAGCTCTTAACCCTCTGAGGGTGTCATGAGAATCACTACGCTCACCAATAATCAGGGTCGCTTGAGCAAAGATGTCATTTAGTTTCAATAAATCCATTGCCTCTTTTGACACCGATGGGTCTATTCGCTTGTTGAACGATGCTAGAGTTTCAGGACTGTGACTTTCAACTCCAGCTAGAATCCAGTGCAGTCCAGATCTACGTAATTTTGGCAACAGACTCTGATATTTAACAACATCATCACATCTAGCTTGCATAAACCACAATATGTCCTCTGCAAATCCTCTCTTGATAATCTCATCACATAGCTCCTCGGTTCTTTTTCCTAGTCCAAAATTATCATCTGTCAACCAGAAGAACCTTGTATCGAACTCGTTGTATAGGTACTCAAACTCATCTGCAACTCGTTTCGGCGTTTTCGGTCGCCACCTTCCACCCCAATATGCACATTGAGTGCAAAAATTACAATCATGTGGACAGCCTCTTGATGCTTCAACAAGAGCATATGGAGTATCACGTCCCGCCATCATGGTGAAATGATACTCTTTCATGTATGAACCGACCAAATCATATGCAGGAATTGGCAAATCGTTTAGATCTTCAAAGAGCGGACGATCTTCAGTTGTTATTATTCTACCATCGTGCCTAAACGTGATGCCCTTTACATCGGAAAGGAATCCCAGTCCCTTTAGTGCACGAACAACTTCAAGAAGAGTTTGTTCTCCTTCTCCTCTTACCACTATATCCAACTCAGGATATGTTTCAAGACTTTCTTTCGCGAGCACGCTAAAATGCTGTCCTCCAACTATCGTGGTCGTTGATGGATTAGCTTTCTTTGCCATTTCTATAGTCCGTAAACCTCTGTAAACGTTACATGTTGATAGAGAACTCGGTGCCAAAATATCTGGATCGAACACCTCAATTCGATTTTTCAATTCCTTCCAAGTAATTCTCTCTGCCTGACAATCGACAATCTCTATCTCAAGAGTGTCATCATGCTCTCGCAGATAAGCAGCTAGGCTAAGTATACCAAGAGGTGGTGGAAGATACTCTCCCATTACAAACCAGAAATCTTTTGGAGGTTCTACAAACATGATTCTCAAGGTCAAACATCTCACATCGATATCCTATCAGAAATCGTTTCCCAGCTAAAATATCTTTCAGAGCTCCACACTTATCTTGAATATTACACATTCTTTCAATTCTCAATGGTGAAAACAAATTACTTTGAATCTTTGTTATCAATATCTTGTGGCTTTAGGATCAGTTCATAAAAAACCACATCAAGTCCCCAGAAATGCCGTTTTAGATGGCCGCTCTTTTGAAAACCAAATCTCTCATAGAGTGAAATAGCTTCTCTCATGAATGGTGCTGTGTCCAACCAGACCTTGAAGGAGTCATTATCTTTTGCATATTCGATGACCTTTTCAACAAGAGCTTTTCCCACACCAGTCCTTCTATGATCCTTATGAACGGCCATATGTGTCAAAAGGCACGCTCCATGTTCGAGTTTGCAGCCAACAACTCCAATGATAGAATCTCTGAATAAAGCAACCAAGTAGGTGTCCTTTTGTAGCCATTGAATCATTTCTTCTTTGGAAGGTTGTCTTGATTGTAAGAGCTCTTTTGGAAAATCGTTTGCGAACTCATTCCACACCTGTTTATATAATACTGAGATCTGATCCGCATCATCTTCATCAGCGTATCTTATTTCAAAAGAGGGATATATAGAGTTCAAGTGATTGGTACACATGATTAGGTTTCTACTACAATCTGACTAGAGTTTTACGATAGCTGTAGGTTAGTATAGTCATGACAAAATTACTGTTTATGAGCACTACTCATAGTCTAAATTTAGCTCAATGTTTATCTCAATTCGTGTGTAATTTACCTGGGCAAACCATGACGGAAACTAATGACAATAAGAAAACCTCAGCGAAAAGATTGATTGGTAAGATTGGACTAGTTATCGGATTAATTGCCATAGTCTTTGTAATAGTTTTCGGGATGCTTGCATCGTGGGTTGCTGCATATGGTGGTTCTACAGAACTAGTTCGCATGTATGAGGTTTTCTCAGCCCCAGTTTTCGTCTTCGGTATTCTGTTCTTATTGGGTGGTCTAGTAGCCCTATTTCTTCCCGAAGGCCTGTCTAAAGATGGTGTATGGAGTATGCAGACCGGACCATACCATAGATGAACTCTCATTCATGTTAAAATCTGGCTCTTGGCTTCAACCATCAACAAACCAACTTACACTTAATGAAATTCCTAATTCATGAGTTAATTCAAATTCATATTCGTTATCCCTAAATAGTTCATTTCTAAAGAGTTCTTATTTGCGAAGTGAGCCAGTCATCTGAAAACAGGTATAGGGCTTGGTGTTCTTAATGGACTCAGTCGATATTGGTATTTTAAGAACTCTTGGTGAAAACTGCAGGGCGTCCTACCAAGAGTTGGGCCGAAACCTAGGAATGACAGCAAATGCTGTGAAAAAGAGAGTCAACAAGCTTGTTGAATCAGGCACGATACACAACTTTGTTGTATACCTGAGTCCTGAAATGGCTGACATAGAGTTCTATCTGGCAATCGTGAACACAGTTGGAATTGGAATCGAAGAGAAAGTTCTAGAGGAAGTTGTTGAAGACCCACATGTGTTTTCGACAGGTCGTCTATCAGATGGAACTTGCATAATTTTTGCAGAATACGAAGGCTCAGAAAATGAAACAAAATTTGAACAATTTCTTCAAGAAATTGACGGGATAACTGGAGTAGAAATCCACAGACTTCTCTCGCCTCGGGGAAGAAAAATAGACTTCAAACCTCTACAAATACGAGTCTTAAGATGTTTAGTTGAAGATCCTAGAATCGCTGCTACAGAAATCGCGACCAAAACCGGACTAACTCAAAGGAGAGTGCGACGTATTATCAAAGAGCTTCTTGAAGGAGGCGGTCTTAATTTTGTTGCAAGATTAAACCTGAATGCTGGACCAGGAATCATCTATTATGCACAGATTGTCTGGAACAAGGATAGAGCGACACATACTGAAGTGGAGTATTGGCTTGACAAAAAATTTGCAGGACAATACTTTGATTCACATATATCCGCATCTGCCCCGATGATGCTTAGTCTATTTGTTGTGGAACACCTTCGTGACGTAGAGCCTCTTTCAATGAAGATTAGTCAAGGATCAATGATTGAGTCCGTCAAGACGATTTTTCCATTTCCAACAAAGAAGAATGTCCGATTACAAAGAAGCAAGCTTGAGCAGCTATTGAATGCATTTGGATGATGAACCAACATAATTGCCGTTTCCGAACTGCGTAGTGCGGCACTCTCAATTCTACTTGAATAGCTAGTCATATGATGGTGAAATCTAATGAAAAGTCTAGTCACCTACAACAAACCCGGAATAGAAACAACCATCGAGTCCGCCTCTGGATTATCTCGACGTCAGATGGTGTTTGTAATAGCTCTTCCTTTTTTATTCCTATTGGCTGCATTACTATCAAATTTAATCTCCAGATCTTTAGGATCCTTAATCGCATCAAACCCTATCCTTTCATCATTGATTGGGTTTGTTTTTGGAATTATGGTCTTCATTTTCTTTATACCCAAAGTTCTGAAGATGCCCAAAGGGAAGACAACACTCCGTTGCTACCTGAATGATATAGGTGTGGACCGAATCCGTCCCTTATCTCGGACATTGCTAATCTTCTTCCCATGTCTAATCAGTATCATAGCATCACAGATAGTGGCTTCTTTGGTCTATAACCACTTCATCCTTGGATGGGATTTTGATATTTTTGTAAATCGTCTCTTTGATATGACTCGCATTAGAACTTGGATTGGTTGGAGCCCCATTACTGCTGTTGGAAGCATCTTTGAAGAAATCGTTCTGAGGGGCGTTGTTCTCACGATGCTGCTACAGGTCTATTCTGAACGCAAAGCCATTGCTATTTCAGCACTAGCTTTTGGCTATGTCCATATTCTTAACCTGCTAAATGGGTTGAACTATAACAATGTCCTCTTTGTTATTGGCCAAATAATATGGGCATCAATCATCGGTGTTCTCTATGGCTATATGTTTCTCAAGACCGGTAACCTGTATGCGAACATGTTTCTTCACTGGACCGCAAATGGTCTAAGCAATTGTTTCATGTTTCTTCCATCAGTTACACCTGAGATGCATGCCATGCTCAATATTGTCTTCAACATCGGACTCATGTCGACCACAATGTCAATTCTATGGGTTGCACTAGTTAACAGATACTGGCCAAATAAGTCTTCAACAATCAATTTGCTGAAACATGATGCGTAATTGTCAAGCATGAAAGTATCTCTGCAACCCATAAATCTATTTTTTTTTTGCTTACAGGAGAAATTTAAAGGTCCAATTTTTGTTGACACTAAACAGCGTGGAATGTCTATGACCAAGATTGAAATTGATCGCGAAAGTTCCCCATTTCCAAAACCAATAGTCCTCATAGGATCAATTGTTGATGATCGACCTAACTTCTTTACTGTTGCATGGTTCAATAGAATGAGTCGAACACCCAATATTTGGGGCGCATGTGTAGGGAAAACAAAATACACACTCAAGGGAATAAGAAAAAACAAGACCTTCAGTGTTAACTTTCCAAATGCTGACATGGTAGTGAAGACCGATTACTGTGGCATTCGTTCTGGAAAAGATGTTGACAAGTCTGTTCTTTTCGACATCTTCTATGGCGAGCTTGAAACAGCTCCAATGATTAGGGAATGCCCCGTGACTGCAGAATGCACGCTCCACGACCTTGTTGACGTATCAACTCATTACATTGTCCTAGGAGAAGTGAAACATGTGTATTCAGAAGAAAAATACATGACAAAAGACTCTCTAGACCAGAAAAAAATGAACCTGCTTATCTTCACAAAACCTGCTCTCCAGTATTGGACACTTGGTGAGGTCATAGCCAACGCCTATTCAATTGGGGAAGAGCTTGAAAAATAGAATCGACTACTTTAACTTCTTGCTTAAATCCCAAATTGGTGGTACCAAATCTAAATCTGTAAGAATATCATAGAAACAGAATGCACCCCACCTATCTGTTACTTTTCCCTCAGAGTTGATATACAGAATTGTTGCTCCCTCAAATTCAACTTCTTTTCCAGTTGGTTCAAATCCCCACGCGTTACCAACCTGTGTTCCTTTTCCTTTATATCGAATCCAGACTTTATCGTCTTGACCATTAATCTCCACTATTTCGTATTCTAGGTTTGGAAAGATTGAACGGAAATACTTGATCTCGTGTTTGATTTGAGCTGGGCCGACTGCATCAATGTGAACCCAATCCGGATTATAATCCATATCAACTAACTCATCAGCTAGATTGAGTTCGGGCTTGCTCCACATCTCATACCAGCGCCTACCAATGGCTTCATTTCTTTCTTTTGACATCCGAATTCATCCTGATTTTGCTTCACTCTTTGTTGAACTGAAGTAATTCAAGAACATTTCCGGATGGGTCTCGCATCGCCATCATAAGTCCCGCTACAAAAACCTGAGGTTCATTATGGAGTAATTCCACTCCCTTCTCTCTTAGTTCCTTTGAAGTGATCTTGATATCATCTGTTTCAATGCCGAGTACAACCTGTGAAAACCCTGGGTACTCAATCTTGCCCACACTCTCAACCTTCTCTAGGATGACAGGTGGGCCTTCATTTTCCAAACGCACAATACACCCATCAGCATATCTCTCAGCTTCTTTAAACCCAAGCACTCCACAGTAGAACTCAACCGCTTTGTCCATATCATCTACGTAGATTCCAATTACGCAAAAGCTAGCCAATACAAACACCTCACAATTGCTGAGAAGAATTCATGATTACTCGATAAATATTGCCTATCAAGCATTCAAAAGAAACTGTTTTGATATATTGAGCTCACCTACTGTCCTAAATTACAATTTGTAATTTTCCTCATTTTTTCCTTCTAAAGGGGCTATATAGTGAATGTTATCAACTGTTCCAGTTTTGCGCTGCTGACTATCTTCACTCAAGAGTAAAGGATCTGATTCAATGAGCAAAGGAGTCCTCAAAGTCTTTTCAGAAGTAGCTCACCTATATGAATTAGTAAACCATGTTCTCACGTTTGGACTTGATATTCCATGGAGAAAGAGGGCGGCCCAAGTTGCCGCTTCAGGTGGAGGGACTGTCTGGTTAGAGGTCTGTAGTGGGACTGGAGAAATGGCTGTAAATCTCCAGAAACTTGCGCCCTCTTGCACAAGGATTGTTGTATCTGATTTTTCTATGGCGATGGTTTCAAAGGCTAGAGAAAAAGAAGAACTTGGCACAGCAACCATTTCGCTTGCTGACTCGATGCATCTTCCTTTTCCTGACAACACATTCGATCTTGTAGTAATTTCTTTTGCAACTCGAAATATCACACCAACCCGGATAAAACTGACAATGTTTCTACGAGAATTTTATCGTGTGTTGAAACCTGGTGGGCGTTTTATCAATCTTGAAACCAGTCAACCTTCGTCTACACCAATTAGGCTTGCTTTTCGCCTTTACACGAAACAGGTCGTAAAGTTGGTTGGAAGGATAATCTCCGGTTCAAAAACAGGATATGCATACTTGGCACACACTATTCCTAGATTCTTGAATGCTGAAGAGCTAGCCGATATCCTTTACGAATCAGGGTTTTCCAGTGTAAAATATGTCAAAATGACATTTGGTGCTGTGGCTGTCCATCGTGCAGTTAAATGAGGATTTGTTAGACTCTTTAGGTTGTTTCTCAAATTCAATGGGGTGGGTCAAACTGCATGACTATCGTCGTGATAGATTTCATGTTGGAAAATAGTTCCAATAAAAGGCGAATGATTTTACTAGATTGTCCTACACAGCACATCACAATACAATCTCGTGCTTCAAGCGGAAATATGGGCTGTCACATTGATATCTTTCAATATGATTCCCTTTACATCTCTTTTGTATACTATATCAAACTTAGAGAAATTAGGAATATTACCCAAACACCCATGAGTCGTCATTGGATTCTTGATATTTATCGAATTATTCTTGTTAGGGATAATTCTCTGGTTTGGTCAACCTATAATTTAATCACCTTTTCTTCTCTCCGGCTCCGCTCTGCAGCAAAAGTCATCAGATGAGTTTCTAGAGTTTCCTCAGGACCAGAAAGAATTAGACTCGGGTCATTCTGTGAAACCGCCGACACGAATGTGTCTATTAGAGCGTAATCACCACCACCATGTTCTGTGAGTGAGTTAGGAATGCGTGGAGCATCGATGGTCGTGTCAATTATCTCTGTTTTACCATTTAGAAACTGATGCAATTGAATCTTCTCACTATTTGCGTATATCTCACCATATGTTCCAAAGATACGCGTTTCTCTCTGTCTCGCTTTAGTGAAACCAGTCATTGTGAATGATGCTGTTTCGCCACCCTCGAATTCCATATTCACTACCTGATGGTCCACAACATCATTATCGCATTCGTATACACAACGACCATACGGTCCATTTCGTAGCTCCCTGATTATGCCCCCTTTTGTCATTTCAGTTGTTATTACACTCAAAGGCCATCCAGTTTTTCCATCTTCAAGGAGTTTTAGATAGAGCCGTTTCGCAGAATAAGGACACTCAGGTTCATAGTTACATTCTAAACAATTACTTCCTGCAGTTTCTGGTTTGTTTTCATTACGAAAGTGTGTTAGCGAACCAAAAGAAGAAACAGATGTGCATCTTTTTCCAATGATGTATCTTATCCAGTCAAGATCATGACATGATTTCGTTAACAGCATGAATGATGATTCTTTCTCGTTTCTCCAGTTTCCTCTCACAAATGAATGTGCTTGATGCCAATATCCAACTGGTTCAAGATGCTGGAGACTTATAACATCTCCAACTAGTCCTGAATCAAGAATCGCCTTCAGTTTCTGAGTGTATCTTGTATATCGAAGCACATGTCCTACTGCAAAAATAATGTCTTTTGAGAGAACTGTCTTTGTAATCTCTTTACAGCTCTTTTCATCCGGAGCCATTGGTTTCTCCAAGAGAATATGATATTCCTTCTTGGCAAAGGCAATTGCAGGGTCTCGATGCATATGGTCCTGCGTCGCGATAATAACGGCATCCGCGAACTTATTCTTCTTTGCCATATCCTTCCAATCAGTATACACATTCTCTTCAGGAATGCTGTGTTCTTCTACCATCTTTTCCCGGTAGAAATCTCTGGGCTCTGCAACACCAATGACCTTGGCTCTATTTGGATACGCTTTGGCATAAGACGAGTATACAAACCCTCGATCTCCGGCACCTGCTATTATTATCTCAACTGGATTCATCTTTGACTCCTACATGGAAGGCATGACATCTGATGATTGTGTGGTCCATTTCAATGTATACTTCTGACTGTATCTCCTTGTTCCTTCCCACAAATTAATTAACGATTAGTTAACAATTGTTTATTGTTGGAACCATGACAATAGTGATGTTATATCAGACAACCGTGAAACCTGATGCTATTGAAACAATGGATGAAATCAGAAATGGTTTCAAAGTCATCTATGACAAACATGGTATCGATGTATTAGGCCACTGGAAAAACGCAGATCGCCCCAATGAGAGTTTCTACATGGTGCAATATACTAGTGAAAACGACTACAACCACAAGACTAGAACTCTTCATGATGATGAACAGTATCTCAGTTTGACATCGCAGCTAAATGAGATAAGAACTGATTTCAAGTCCACAAAATTAATTCCAAAGTAGTAGAAATCACAGAATTCTTAATCCCTCATTGGGAACACTGACAAGTGGAACGAATGGGAGAAATCAAGAAAGAGTTTGATTTAGGAAACCCTATTGGAACCAGTTCCACTAGAGTACAAACAGTCGCAATTTTGATGTCATTGATTGCGTTCTTTGCACCAGTCGCTATTGCTGGCCAAAACTACGGAATGTCATTCTACATCAATATCACTGCTATGCTCTGGACAATTTTCATAAATGAATATGCAATCAATATTCAATTTCTCGATCCCTTTGCACTGCTATACATTGCTCCTTTCTTGATTTTTCGTATTGCTTTTGCAATTCAAATAGTCAGATATTATCAAGGAAAAACAACAAGAGCTCGAACTGTGCTGGCTGCAGTTCTTAGTGAAGCCCCTTTTCTAGCACTGTACCTCTTCTGGCTACTTACCTTTGGCATCTTTTTTGGATTAGGACTTAACTTCCCATCACCAATAATGATGATTATTGGTCTTCTGCTATTATGGAGATTTCCTGTTTCTGAAGTGACAGTTCCCTGGGAGGGTACTAGCGAACCAACTCCTTGGTGGGAGGAAGAGCTCAAAGATAGAACGGATCCGGTTTAGGGTGACTAATCTTCGTAGACTCTGTGCAATTGTATGAGAGAAGGTGAAAATATCTATTCTACTGAACGAGTGTGAGTGAACTCAATGGCGTCATCTCGGCACACAACATAACAAAGACCACAACCATCACACTTCTCTTCATTAATAACTGCAACATTATTCTTCATTTGAATAGCCACATAACCACCATCTGCACACGCAATCACACAGTCTTTACATCCAGTACAATTATCTTTAATGACATGAGCTACAATTGGAGGCAGCTTAGTGAGCGCTGTCCATGTGGTAATCTTAGGCAATGCTTTTCCAACTATAGAATCAAGTGATTTGTATCCCTTTCGTTCCAAAAAACCAGATAGCCCTTCGGTCAAATCCTTGATGATTGAAAACCCATACCACATAACTGCTGTACAAATTTGAAGAGTTCTCGCTCCAACCATGATATACTCTGTTGCACTAGTCCAGTTCTCAATTCCTCCAATCCCAGAAATTGGTATATCTGGAAGCGCTTTTGCAATCTGAGACACAAAACGAAGCCCAAGTGGTTTAACTGCAGGACCACAGAACCCACCATAGGTGCTAAACTGTTCTTTCCTGTCCACGCCATATGCAATGGGTAGTGGTGTTGCTGTTTCGATGTCAATTCCGATCAATGACTCTACTGTGTTGATTGCAGATAGTGCATCAGCGCCTCCTCGTACAGCAGCCTTCGCTATAGGCACAATGTCAGTCACGTTAGGGGTGAGTTTTACTAAAATCGGGAGGTCCGTACCTTTCTTGGCTGCTTTGGTCACGCTTTCAACCAACTTTGGGTCTTGACCAATGAACGCACCCATGTGTTTCTCAGGTGATCCATGTGGACAAGAAACGTTAAGCTCAATGGCGTCTGCACCTGTATGTGACATAGTTTCCGCAAGAGTGGTCCATCCCTCTGGTTCAGGTCCGCTCATCATACTAGCAATGAATATGAAATCCTCAGGAGCCTCTTGTTTTATCTTTGGAATCCACTCATCAGTCCAAGTCTTCAATGACTCGCGCGAAAGAAGCTCAATGTTATTCATCCCGATTGCTCTTCCCTCTCTCCGGAGAACTCCTAGTCTTGTTCGTGGATCTACAGTTGGTTCCTCTGTCACTGTTTTCATCACTGCCCCACCCCATCCTAATCTTGCTGCTCGAAGAATGTGACGAGGGTCCATTGTAGGGGGTGCAGATGATAATATGAATGGATTTTTGAAAGTAATACCCGCGAACTCGATCTCCAATTCATTTGATGACATATTCCTAGCGTCTCCAGCTTTAGTGCAGTAATACTACGTCCCTAAAGGCCTTTAGGGAAGTGTTTCTTTGCTTTATTCCACGAATCAAGAAGTGGTGATTGTAGTGAATGATGAACTAGTACCAAAGGACCTTACGAAGAAATATTCTCAGAATGAAATTCTCGAAATTGAGAAAAAATACCTTGCACCTGCTGTCGGTCATTACTATGAGGATCCAGTTTTGTTTGTTGACGGTAAAGGTGCTGTTCTGAAGGATTCTAGTGGTAAAGAGTACATAGACCTATTCGCTGGCATCTGTACAACGATTACAGGCTACAATCATCCTAAGTATGTAGCCACAATTCAATGGCAGGCTGAGCGTCTTGTTTATACAAGTTCTCTATATTCAACAATTCCCTATGCTGTGTTAGTCAAGCAGCTTGCTGCGATTGCGCCTAAAGGGTTATCACAGTCTTTTATCGTCAATAGTGGTTCTGAGGCAAATGAAGCTGCTCTTACAATGGCACGCAAGTATACAGGGAATCCATACATCATAGCTTGTCAACGTGGATACCATGGTCGGACAACCTTGGCAAGAGAGCTCTCGAGCGCAGGATGGCGCACATTCTCAGAAGCGCATCCTCCTGGCGTACGATTCACTCCCTATGGATACTGCTATCGATGCCCTTTTGGCAAGGAGCATCCAGATTGTGATATGGAGTGCGCTCACTATCTCAGAGAAGTTATACGAACTCAGACCAACAAGGCAATTGCTGCATTCATAGCAGAGCCAATCCAAGGAGTAGGTGGAATCGTCCAACCGCCTGCGGAATACTTTCAAATTGTGCATGAAATTGTGAAGGAGTATAATGGAATCTATATTTCTGACGAGGTTCAGACAGGGTTTGGTCGGACCGGTGGAAGATGGTGGGGAATACAACATACTGGTGTTGAACCCGACATCATCACAATGGCAAAGGGATTTGGAAGTGGCATCCCTATTGGTGGTTTTATTTCTCGTCCTGAGATTGCTGTAGATTACACAGTGACTGACGCTTTTGCTACGTTTGGAGGTAATCCTTTGTCCTGTGCTGCAGCTGTTGCAGTGATTGAAATCATCCGAGAAGAGAACTATCTAGAAAAGGCAGCTAAGCTAGGCGCTCTTCTAAAGAAGAATATGGAGGAGCTTAAGGAAGACCACAAGATTATCGGAGAAGTCCGTGGTCAAGGGATGATGCTGGGGATAGAATTGGTTCGTGATCAATCCACAAAAGAACCCGCAATCCAAGAACTTCTAACTGTGATGGAGGCATGTCGAGAAAAAGGCCTTCTTATTGGAAAGGGTGGTCTCGATAACAATGTGATTAGGCTTCAACCTCCACTAGAACTTACTAAGGAGCATATTAGCCAAGCTACTGAAATCCTTGACAAAGCCTTTACTAAAGCCGAAAAGGAACTATAGGACCTGGTCACTGTTTTGTCAAGTCACCATAGCTGTCTGGTCTACGGTCTCTGAAGAACTGCCAAGTGTTTCGAACCTCTCGAATCATATCGAGGTCAATATCTGCGACAATAAGCTCTTCCTTATCACGAGACCCCTTGACAACCATCTGTCCTCTTGGATCTACTATATAGGAACTACCATAGAATGTACCTGTTTTCCAAGGCTCCTCACCAACTCTATTTATAGCGGCCATGAAGTACCCATTTGCCACAGCATGTGCAGGTTGTTCGATACTCCAAAGATGCTCTGAGAGACCAGCGACAGTTGCTGAGGGGTTAAAGACAATCTCTGCACCATTTAGGGCGAGTGCTCGAGCGCCTTCTGGAAAGTGGCGGTCATAGCAGATATAGACACCAATCTTTGCGACAGATGTTTCGAAGACGGGATATCCAAGATTTCCTGGTCTAAAATAGAATTTCTCCCAGAATCCAGGATCCAGATGTGGAATGTGCATCTTCCTGAACTTTCCCAATAGTGTTCCGTCAGAGTCAATTACAATTGCTGTGTTGTAGTATACACCTACTGATTCTTCTTCATACATTGGAGCAATCAGCACAAGATTATTCTCTTTTGCAAGCTTTTGCATTCTCTTGCTTAGAGGACCTGGAATTGGTTCAGCGTATTTATACCACCTTCTGTCTTGCTCAGCACAGAAATATGGACCATAGAACAACTCTTGAAAACAAAGAATCTGCACCTCTTGCTGCTTTGCAATAGTTGCAAATCCCTCATGTTTTCGAACCATCTTTTCGATACTTTCCTCAATGGATGCTTCATCAGACACATCGCCTTCCCATGTAGCCTGAACCAAACCTATTCGGACATTTCTCAAAGATATCACTCCGCTTACTTGAGAGACTGAACTGTTATTCTCATATCTAATAGACGTTTCCCAAAGCGATTTATGTCGAGTTTATCAATTGTTTCCGGAGGACTTCCCTTGCCCGAATTAGATCTTATTGTCAAGAACGGTAATGTAGTGACTGCAGCTGACACCTACAATGCTGATGTTGGAGTAAAGGATGGAAAAATAACTACGCTGGGTTCCAGTCTAACTCCAGGCAACAAAACTGAGGTAGTAGATGCTTCAGGGAAGTATATCTTTCCTGGAGGTATCGATGTTCATGTTCATTTTCAGCTCCCATTTTCAGGAACAGTTTCAGCCGATGATTTTGAAAATGGAACCAAGGCTGCAGCATGTGGTGGAGTGACTACAATACTTGACTTTGCTATTCAAAAGAAAGGACACACAATATTGGAGGCCGTGGAATCGCGGAGAGCAGAGGCTGATGATAAAGTATGTGTTGATTATGGTCTTCACGCAGCAATCACCGATTGGAACCCTCAGACACAAGCTGAGATCAAAAAGATTGTGGACTACGGTATCCCCACCTTCAAGATGTTTATGATTTACAAGAATGAAGGTTGGATGGCTGATGATGGTATGCTTTTCAATGCGTTAGAGGAAACCGCCAAGCTTGGAGGGCATATCGGAGTACATGCAGAGAGTGTCGATGTTTTGGATATGTTGATTGAGAGGTATGCACAGGAGAAAGAGAAATGGGGTGCTTATGGTCATACTCTGTCGAGACCATGCTATACCGAAGAAGAGGCAATCATAAGGGCAATCAAATGGGCAGAAGTCACTGGTGGCCAACTCTACATCGTACATATGTCAACAGGTGAGGGGGCAGATGCTGTACATAATGCGAGGAAGAGAGGTGCGAATGTCTATGCCGAAACATGTCCTCAATACCTGCTTCTTGATGATGAAGTGTTCAAAGGTGAAAATGGACACCTCTATGCTACCTGTCCTCAAATCAAGAAACCGCACGACAGTGAACGGCTATGGAAGGGGCTAGCAAATGGAGATGTTCAGATCATCGCTACTGATACCTGTACCTTCGACACAAAGCAGAAAGCTGCTTGGAACGGCGATTTCAGGAAAATTCCATTCGGAATGCCCGGTGTCGAAACAATGCTACCTCTGATGTATACAGAAGGTGTTGGAAAACGTGGTTTTACTGTAAACCATTTAGTATCTCTAGTCAGCACAAACCCAGCAAAGCTGTTTGGCATGTACCCCAAGAAAGGAACAATCGCTATTGGTAGTGATGCTGATCTTGTTGTCTTTGACCCCAAGAAAGAAGTGACAATCAAGGCTGAGAATCTACAGACAAATTGCGACTGGAATCCATTTGAGGGCTGGAAGCTGCTAGGCTATCCCACCACGACAATCTCAAGAGGCAAGATTGTTGCAGAAAATGGGAAATTCGTTGGTGAAGTTGGTCATGGACGTTTCCTAAAACGAATGCCCCATGGAAAACTGTAAACTGCTATCTCGTCAACCTCATAAGTCATCACCCGTACTCAAATTCTATGCGATTTCCTAACAATCGGGCATATCATGTGATATATGATGAGTCGTTAATGGACGCAGTCCAGTATGCAGCAAAGAATGATTGGACAAGTGTAGTCCCTGACATTGGCGTTCCTGCTTTCTCTCCTGATAAAATATCGTCTGAGGAACGAGCACGTTTGAGAGAAATGTCGCGAGAACTATCTATCGGATGGGGTTTCCATGCAGCAGGTGATAACATCAGTCTGTTTTCGACCTATCCTCCAATAAGGACTGGAATTATCCAATACTTTAAACAGACAATCAATCTTGCTCGAGAGATTAGTACTGGACCAACAAATGTTGTAATTCATGCAGGTGCTCCTCCAAAGTTCAAGAAAGCTCGGAATCAGCCTGACAATTATAATGAGATGCATCGTGATTTCTACGCTCAAACACTCCGAGAAAACATAACTACGCTAATCGAACATGCTTTCCCTCACGTCAGGATAGCGATTGAAAATACTGGGTGGAATTCCTTAATCCGTGATGTGATACGCTCGCTTCTTCCCAAAGGGCTGAAGCTATGTTTAGACATTCCGAAACTCTATGGACCCGGATTCAAAATTCTAGAGGAAGACTGGAATTTTATCAAGGAACACAAAGGGTTCATTGAAGTAGTTCATATCCATGATATTGACCCAACACTGGGTTCGCACCAAGTTATAGGAGAAGGGATTCTTGATTTCGAAAGGTACCTTCGTTTTTTGAGTGAGATTCAAACCAAACCACAATATGTTTTCGAAGTCCGACCACGCGAAGCTGCTCATGAAAGCCTTCTGAAACTCGGTCGGCTACTAGATATTCTGAACTTGACCCTCTAGATTTTTCTAAATCTGCATTGAGAAAAGAATGTAGAAAATCAAGGCGATAATGAAAAGCACTACTCCAATAATCAAAGCAAGAACAGTTCTGAGTTCCATTACTTTTACCTCTCTTGTTGCTGAATAACCAAGGCATCTCTAATCTCACGAAACGCTTCCAGTGTTTTATCGTTGAATATTCTCTTTCTTTTGCTTGTTTTTCCAATCGTTTCAATTGGAAGTGGAGCTCGACCAAATCCTCGAAGTTCACGTAGAATGAAGTCTCTGAGTTCTTCGTGAAACTTTACACCTTCAATATTCTCCTCAGCAGCTCCTCCTCTCATAAGCCTCTGAAGGATTAGTGCAATCACTCCGCCTCCGCCTTGTGCTGTGGGGGACTTAGCTGCAGTTTCAATCTGTATAGTCCCAATTCCAAATAGCCTGTCGAAGACTCCCCGTCTCGTCTTCACATATGTAATTGTACGGAAAGGGACATGTCTCTCCGTTATTTGTATAATACCCTTGCGAACATAAATTTCAGGGCTAACATCGCCTTCCCAACTAGCCAATGAGTAATCAATGCGCTTGACGTAGATATATGTGTAAATCATCCAAAGTACAAAGACACTAACTGATAAGGTCCAATAGAAAAGATTGAAGGTTTCCCAACCAAGTATGTAGAAGATTTCAAACCATATGGCTATCTCTAAGATATCCATTACAAACAATGGATCGTTCGAGAGTGCATAGAATACGAATATGCCAATCCAGATGAGGATCAATATAATGAGCACACGTAACCACTTCTTGTAGAGAAAGGCATTGTCTGGATGGAACACTCTCCCGCTTACCACTTGTTCAATAGGCGGTTTTATGACTCGCCCTTCTCCTTGAGTCATGGCACATTCCTCACTTTCTGTCTTTCTTCAATAGGTCTCGAATCTCTCGTAGAACTAGAAGGATCTCATCCTCTATGTTGTATTCCACTTTTGGTACCTGTTCTTCTTCGGGGTACACGACTTCAGTGCCTGTCACATAGGGATCTTTGAACTTTCGGAGTTCCATGAGGATGAAATCTCGCAACTCCTCGTAGAAGGTCAAACCTTCTAGTTTCTCCTCAGATGACTGAAAGGAACTTCCAGATCCACCAGCTGTTTCAACCTCTATTGAGCCAATTCCAAACAATCGATCGAAGGGTCCTGCCACACTTTGAATGTTCGTGATGGTTCTGAAGGGAACATGTTTCCTTGTTATGTTGATGAGTCCCTTTTTCACATAGATTTCCGGCATTGTTTCACCGGATTTACCAACAACCGAATATTCGAAAGATCTGATATAGATGGGGTATACAATCAAGTAGGGTATCAAAACACTTAGGGTTATGACCCAATACCAGAAATTTAGGGGTAACCATATGACCGCCAGATATCCTGTTGGTCCACTTACTAGTTCAACAAGCCAGAATACGAAAAACATTGAACCAATAACAATCACCCATATCATGAATGCGCTAAAGATACCAAGAAACCAGTTCTTGTTTCGGAAATACTTTGATGGCTTGAAGACTTTCCCTCGTGCGATTTCTTCAATCGGGGGTTTGATTACTTTACCTCTACCTGACATGTGTGTTTCATTTCTCCTTCTCTAATTTGTTGTCAATCTTTTCTAACACAATCCTAATCTCACGGAGTGTTATGAGTATCTCGTCGTCAAGACTATCACTCAATCTTGGGACTTTTTCATCAACAGGCTGAACCACCTCTGTACCTATAACATAAGGATCCCTAAACCTTCTGAGTTCTTGCAGGACAAAATCCCTCACTTGCTCATAGAATGTGATTCCTTCGAGTTTCTCTTCTGGGCTTCGACCAGCTTGAGCACCACCCGAGAATCCCGCAGTTTGAATCTCAACAGTGCCTATCCCAAACATCCGGTCTATTGGACCAGCTCTGGAAGCGATGTTCGTAATTGTACGGAATGGCACATGTTTCTTTGTAACATTGATGAGACCTTTCTTAACATAGATTTCTGGCATTGTGGTCCCAGCCTTAGAGATGACACTATACTCAAAGCTTCGTATATACATCGGAATGGCAATCAGTATTGGGAGGAACCAGAACACTGACGAAACCACATACCAGAAGTTGACAGCAGGTAACCAGTCATAGAAGATGACCCAAAAGAGTGGAACCCAGTCACTAGCGGTGTCTGACGCTCCTATCCACGATCCAAGTACAAGAATACCTATTGCACATAACCAAAGGAACAACCAGACAATTACTGCTCCAAACCATTCCTTGTAGTAGAATCGTCGATCTGGTTTGAACACTCTTCCAGCGGTCACATCCTCCATTGGAGGTTTAATCACAACACTCCTGCTGTCACGTTCCATTTATACCATCTTCCTTTTCCGAGAATATTCTTCTCTGATTGCAAAACCACCTAAAAAGAAAACAAAACCTATTCCCTCAAGAACTCCTCCCATAAAGTAAAGGATTTCCGGTCCTCCAAGGGTCCCGCTCAACATTCCGACAATCTCGAGGAGCATTATGAGACCACCAAATGACATGAGAACGGTGCCTATACTTTTCCTTCTCTCTGACACTTCATATCAACCCCATATAGCTAACTAGTAATAGGAGGAAGAGAATGAGAACTATGATCAAAAGGACTACTTTGCCCGCAAGTCGAGCCGCACTCACCATTGTTGCCGCCTCCGAAGGTTTTTGTAACTCTTGTCTTCACACTTCATTCTCATTGTTTCCTCCACTATAGTTTTGATTTGAGAATCTCCCTGATATCGTGAAGTGCTAGCAGGATTTCATCGTCGAGTGTGCTGTCACTTCTCTGAACTGGTTCATCCCGTGGAGTAACCACTTCAGTTCCCAGAGTGTAAGGGTCTCTAAACCGTCTCAATTCACGTAGGACAAACTGCGTAAGCTCTTGATAGAACTTGATACCTTCCAGTTTCTCTTCCGGGCCACTTTGACCAGTCGGTCCTCCTGAGTAGCCTGCAGTCTGAATCTCAACGGTACCGATTCTGAATAACCTATCAAAGACTCCAGCTCTACTAGCAATGTTAGTGATAGTTCTAAAGGGTACATGCTTTCGAGTGATGTTAAGTATGCCCTTTTTGACGTATATCTCTGGCATTGCTGTGCCTGACTCAGAAATGACTGCATATTCAATAGATTTCACATAGACGACAATACCCGCTAATGCCGGGATCAGCCAGACTAGATGAAAAATCCATATCCACATACTTATTGTTGGCAACCATTGAAGAATTGCTAACCGCTCATATGCAGTCCAGCTTTCAAAGAATCCAATCAACCATGCAGTACCCCAAAGGGCGAAGATGGTCAGTGCCCATGTCACCACTGCAAAGGCAATAGTCATGAACCACCACTTGTTTCTCAGAGCACTCACTGGCTTGAATGTTCTCCCAAAGGACACGTCCTGAGGGGATTCCAAAACTCCTTGTAATCCGTTCGCTACAACCAATAATTATCACGACTCCTTTCGTTTGTAACGCGGGATTTCCTTTGCCGCGAGCTTGTTGAATATCGCAACTGACTGCTGAGTCATAGGTAGCTGTTCTTCATCGGGGCGGAGAGTAATGTTGTACTCCTCCATAATTGTGTCAAGTGTCTCCCTGCACTCTGCCTCCTTTGGACACTCTGGGCAGAGCTTTCCCGCGTAGGAGTCATGTCTATACCATACGATTACACCAAGCTTCATTGTGAAGATGATGTATACTTGGGCATTTGCTTGATAGTCAAACCCGATGAGAATTCCCTTGTAGTCAAGTAGGCTCTCGACGTCGAGCCGATGACTACTTGCTTGTGAATTCAGCGCTTTCGCGATCTTCTTTCGTGCTCTGTTGAGCACTCGCGATACATAGGCGGGACTCCAATCCTCTTCTGCACTCTGTTCAGCAATGTCTGTAGTACTGAGTCCTTTCTGGAACTGTTCCCAGACCATTGCTTCATGCGTTGAGAGTTGAGGCATTCTTGATTCACCGCGTTGTTGTTCATACCACAATATGAACCTTTTGTGGTAATTCCTTGTTACATTATTGGGAAAATTTATATATAAATTTGTTGAATGTTTACCTAGATTTGGTAAACAATTTGTGTTTACTGAAGGTGGAAAAAATGGCAAATAATGGGATTGTTATTCGAACACGCGGCCTGAACAAGAGATTCGATACTGTTCATGCCGTCAGAGATCTGGACCTAGAGGTTCGGTCTGGTAGTAGGTTTGGATTCCTTGGTCCGAATGGAGCTGGGAAGACAACCACAGTCCGTATCCTATCTGGACTCATGAAACAGACAAGTGGCGACGCCACAGTATGTGGTTTTGACGTCAGCACACAACGCGATTCAATCAAGGCTGTGACTGGTCTGCTTCCCGAGTCTCCCGGATTGTACTCAAAGCTGTCAGCTGTAGAGTTTCTAGAGTTCATAGGAGCATTGAATGGAAGAAATGGGGACGCACTGAACAGGCGTATTGACATTATGCTTGACATGCTCGGACTAGAGGGTCGACAGAACGACCTCTTGGAGTCCTACTCTTCTGGAATGAAACAGAAAGTACTTGTCGCTTCAACACTGTTGAGCGAACCCAAACTTGTCTTCTTAGACGAGCCTACTTCAAGGCTTGATCCAGCGGCAAGCGCCCTGGTGAAGGACATCATACTTGTCTTGGCTCAAGAAACTGAAACCAGTTTCTTCATCTGCTCACACCAGACCTCTTTTGTTGAGGATGTTTGTGATGTAGTTGGAATCCTTAATGATGGTGCACTTGTTACCCTTGGTTCTCCTGAGGAGATCATTGAGACCACTGGCACGAAAGATCTTGAAGCTGCATATCTGAAGATAGTGGGCGGTCATGTAGACAGGAAAACCCTGTTAGCCTGGAGGTAATGCTGATGGTACGAACCTGGTTAGCTATTGCAAAGGCTGAGTTCCAGGTATTGTCCTCTAGTTTGAGGCGAAATAGGAAGCTCTACGTTGGAATACTATATGCACTCACTCTTGTGTGGGCGATAGTTCTGACACCGATGATTTACGAGGCTGTCCTTGGTGCAATATTCCCAATGCATGTGTTACGTCCCTTGCTCATGGTGATATTTCCTGGACTTATGCGTACAGTGGGGTTGTTCCTCTGGCTAGTCCTTCTACTATTCCCTCTATCTATGGCTTTGCAGGAGATCAAGATTGGACAGTGGGAGATATTCCTGTCAAACAATGTCCGGACTAGAGATATAATGGCTGGAACTTTCCTGGGTAAGCTCGGTCTTTACGGGTTGATCATAATAGCCGTGGCACCCTTACTGATTTCCCCCTTCATGCTAGCCTTCGAGGTCAATATTATCGGCCAATTATTGGTCTATGGTGTGGTTACGATGTTAGCTATGGGAACAATTTGGTTCTCTAACTTTCTCACAAGTCTAGTTCAAGCCAGACTTGGTGATTCTTCAAGAGGTAATGACATTGCAAAGGCTCTGGCTATGGTCGTAGCCATAGTGGTCATCATTCCAATGTACGGTTTGATGTTCTTCCTTCCAACTTTATCAGAGATGATGGGGATGAATGCGTTTCTGGTTCTCCCATCGACTTGGTTCTCGGATCTGATTAGCTGGCTCGCAATTACATTCAATGGCATTGGGTTGACAGGCTCTCAGATAATGGGCTTTTCCGCTGTCCTTCAGCTTGACTTGCTATTGACCTCGGTTTTAGCCATAGGTTTTGTTCTTGGTACAGTTGGTCTTGCCCTTGGAACGGCAGACCGAGTCTTCACGATTGAGGCAGGCG
>PJET01000042.1 GCA_002825515.1 Candidatus Thorarchaeota archaeon MP11T_1
CGTTATGGGTACCATTTAGGACATCCTAGTTTAAGAAAGGAGATCGCTAAACAATACAAAAACAAATCTATTGATAATGTAGCTGTGACTACCGGAGCCAGTGAAGCAAACTTTGCTATCATTGCCCACCTCGTCGGTCCGAAAGACAATATTATTGTTGAGCATCCAACTTATCCTTCGCTATATCAGGTTGCACGATCTCTCAGAAGAAACCTTACTCTATTCAAACTAACTTGGAATGATGACTTTAGACCTGACATGGATAAGCTGCGAAAGTTGATCAAGCCCAATACCAAACTCATCACTCTTACTCATCCAAACAATCCAACTGGTTCGGTCATATCTAAAACTGAACTCAAAGAAGCAATCGAGATAGCAGAGGATGCAGGTGCATATTTAATGGTGGATGAAACATACAGAGATCTGATGTTCGATTCACCACCACCCCTTGCAGCATCAATGAGCTCTATAGCAATTAGCATAACTAGTATGTCAAAAACTTGGGGATTGCCAGGTATTCGTATTGGCTGGGCAGTTGCAGACAGACCTATTGTTGAAGCAATTAGATCTGTAAGAGAACAAATCACAATATGTAATTCATCTCTTGGAGAAGCCATTACAAAAGAAGTTCTTCATAAGAAAGAAGAGATACTCCCTGTTATCAGGAAAGCGGTGATCTCAAACTACAAGGTTGTAAAGGAATGGATGGGGTCTCAAGACTGGCTTGAGTGGATTGAGCCAAAGAGTGGAGTTGTTTGTGCTCCACGATTGAAACGAGGCGGGAGCACAGATGAACTCTGTGAGCTTCTTGTGAAGAAATATAGAACGTTTACAGTTCCAGGTTCTCGATTGGAGCTTGAAGGACATTTTCGGCTGGGTTTCGGAGGAGAACATGAAGAACTAATAATGGGTCTTGAGCAGTTACGAAAAGCTCTGAAAGATATTCACTGAATAAAAAGGGTGGAGTTCATTATCCTAGATTGAAACTCATTTGTGGATGAGTTTCTATGTTCCATGATGTAGATGAAAAAGTTGAGATTCAGAAAGAGGACTGGACTCCAATTTCCAAACTTACTATCAAATCAAAATCAGTAAATGTGAGATTTAGTGTAATTAAGAAGGGAGAAACACGAACAGTCATAGCAAAAACCACTGGAAAAGCTCATCTCATTAACGAATGTATAGTCGGTGATGGATCAGCAATAATCAGCTTAACTCTATGGGATGATGACATAGACGAGTTAAAGAGTGGCATGACATACGAGTTGTTGAATGGATACATAAGTGTCTATGATGAGTGTATGAGTCTTACAAAAGGTAGATGGGGAGTCATCCAAGAAAGTCCTTCAAATATTATTCAGATTGATTCGTCTATTGATATGAGTAGACCGTTTATGGGTAGACCTGAGCGAAAAAGACAGAAAAGGTCTCCAACAGGTCGTTCATTTCAGGGCACTCCTGGCAGAGAAGCAAAAGGATATTGTTCACGGAAGGGCTTTTGAGGTTGTTCGGGCATGAAACTTTGCCATGAAACTACGAATCGGAGATAACGCAGTTCCTTTTCCTATCTTCACAATAAAGGGTCGTCTAAGACTAAGTGGTCTTTCAGATATTGATGTTTCAAGAGTCATAAACGATTCAATTACTCAACAGATTGAAACAGAAACCGATTTCCTTAATCAAATTCGCGAATCTCTAGATTCATACCAGCCATCGATTAGTAATAATTTTGATATCCTCAGTAGATACGAGAGCCTTCGTGGAAATAATGAAAAATTACCAGCACTTGTGATTGTCCTTGAAGGAGCATCAGCGACGGGTAAGTCGATGATAGCACTTGAACTAATGCATGATCTCGCCGCGACCAGATTCATCAGCACTGACTCAATTCGTCAAGTTCTGCGTGGGATACTCAGTGAAGATAGGTATCCAGAGCTGTTTTGCCACACATATCAAGCATATATCCATCGGCAATCAGGGCATCCTGATTTGGAACCAGTAGTTAGAGGATTTATTGCGCAGTGCGAAATCATAGAACCTCATATTGAAACCATGACTGAGAGAATAGTTTCTGAAGGAGCGATTGCAGTTTTAGAAGGCGTTCACCTACAACCAGGTACAATTAAAAATCTAGGTTCAGGTGTGATTGAAGCTCTAATCAATCCGGATTATGAAACTCACAGGGCAATGTTTGCAAACAAACATACTGTTGGAAAACTTAGAACAGTAACTGATGACATGACTGTTAGAGAAAAAGAATTCGAAGCTGCTTACTCAATACAGAAGTATATGCTATCTAAAGCAGAGAAAGAGCATGTTCCAATCATTCCATTGACAAGTTATGAGGAGGCTCGCTTGAAAATTTCTACATTAATAATAGCGGTAGTGCAGGAGATTCTAAATTCCTTTGATAAAGAGGCGGTCAAGTAATGAAGTGGAAAAATGAATCACTTGACAAGCTTTTCAACCCAAGATCAATAGCTGTAGTAGGAGCGTCAGATAAACCAGACAAACTTGGAGCTCTCACATTGTTGGCTCTTCATGATTACAAAGGAGAGGTCTATCCGGTAAATCCCCGAATCAAGACTATTGGCAAATCAATATGCTTTCCATCAATTGGGGACATTGAAAATCAAGTGGACCTCGCTATGATTGCTCTCGGACCACAATACATTCTACAAACACTGACTGAATGCAAAGACGCAGGAATAAAGGGTGCAATTATCTTTTCAGCTGGGTTCAAAGAGCTTGGAGGGATTGGAGAACAACATCAACTCAGGGTAAAAGAAGTGGCTGACTCAGGACATATAGCTGTAATAGGACCTAATTGTCTTGGTGCTGGCAACTGTAACATTGGATTGAATGCGACCTTCTTTCCGCACCCTACCCCTCTAAAAGGAGGATCGGTTGCAATGGTTAGTCAAAGTGGAGGGGTGACAGGGTTGATGATATACCAAGCAGCAGACTCAGACCTTGGCATTTCGAAATTTGCGAGTGTAGGAAATAGAGTTAACATAGATTTTCACGATATGCTAAGATATCTCAGAGAGGACTCAGAAACTGAGGCGATTTGCCTTTTTGTTGAAGGTACCGAGTATGCGAGAGAAATGACTACAGAATTACAAAAGACTACGCCAGAGAAACCAGTTATTGTGTTCAAAGTGGGAAAAACACCTGCGTCCAGAGATGCTGCATTGAGCCACACAGGTAGTCTTGCTGGAAATGCAGATCTCTATAGTGCTGCGATAAAACAAGCAGGAGCTATTGAAGTGGCAGGAGTTGGCGAGATGATTGACACTGCCCTTGTTTTGACGACATGTAAAAACCATCCTAAAGGACAGAGAGTTGCCATTGTTACTCATACACTGGGTATTGCATTAGTCGCAGCACAGACTCTCGAATTAAATGGAATTGAGCTTCCGTCTCCATCACGTGAGGTTGCTAATGAAATTCAATCAATGCTGAATATGCCTGTTGAAGTGCCTATCAAGAATCCTATTGACCTTCTTGCCCAAGGCTGGGCTAATCCAAGGATTTTTTCAGATGCATTCAACTTAATTCTAAATGAAGAACAATTTGATGCAGTCATGATTGTGTTCTCTCCAAATTATCAAGAGGGGATTGGAGGAGGTGTTCCAATAGATGAGATTGTTAAAGCAACTCAAAAGGTCACCAAACCAGTCGTTAGTATTCTTGCTTCACCAGTAACAAGAAAACCTCCTGGTCATGAAATACTAGAAGCGGCAGGAATTCCGTTCTTCTCAAGTCCTCAAAGAGCTGCTCAAGCACTCGCGAATATGTTGAAGCTCTCGAAATAGATTGTAAAAAAGAGAGAAACCGCTGCGTAATGCAGCGGTTGTTACATCACTTACCCTGCACGGTGAGGAGATCACCTTTGGCTTGGGGAATCCCGACTGGTTCATCACCATTCAGAGTGCCATTCATAAGCGCTGCATAGGCAGACATGTCAAAATGGCCATGTCCTGAAAGATTGAAGACTATTGTGCGGGATTCATTCTTTTTCTTAGCTTCCAATGCTACGTCTATTGCAGCTTTAATCGCATGCGCTGATTCTGGAGCAGGAATTATGCCCTCTGTCTTTGCAAAAAGAACTCCAGCGTTCAACACATCAATCTGATGGAAAGATTTCGGAGTTATTCGCCCTTCTAAAGTAAGGGCGCTGACTGTTGGAGCAACTCCGTGATATCTAAGGCCACCTGCATGAATCTTCGGTGGAGTAAAGTCAGCGCCCAAAGAGTGCATTTTTAGTTTTGGAGTGAGTCCTGCTGTGTCTCCAAAGTCATAGCAATATTCGCCTCTTGTAAGAGATGGACAGGCTGTGGGTTCAGCAGCAATGAACTTTGTATGACGAAAACGATCATCCGCCATGAAAGGATAGGCTATTCCTGCAAAGTTACTGCCGCCACCAACACAACCAATGACATAGTCTGGTGATAGATCGATATAATCTAGCTGCGCAATAGCTTCCTGACCTATCACAGATTGATGTAGCATTACAAAATTGAGAACAGAACCAAGAGTATACTTTGTATTCTCGTTGTTAACAGTATCTTCAAGCGCTTCACTAATAGCAATACCAAGTGTTCCTGGATGGTTTGGTTGTTCCTTGTTTATTTTACGACCAAATTCAGTTAGGTTTGATGGACTTGGTACTATCTTTGCGCCATATGTCCGCATCAGTATGCTACGATATTGTTTCTGCTCGTAGCTAATCCGGACCATGTATACCATAGCTTCAAGCTCAAAATATGCACAAGCAAGTGCCACTGCACTTCCCCACTGCCCTGCACCAGTTTCGGTAGCCATTCGTTCAATACCTTCTTTCTGAGCATAGTAGGCTTGTGCAGCTGCAGTGTTCAATTTGTGGCTACCAGTTGGTGAAACATCTTCCCGTTTGAAATAGATTCGACAGGGAGTTCTTAGAGCCTTCTCGAGACCGACCGCTCTTTGCAGTGGAGTTGGTCGACCGGATCTCATCAAGATTTCTCGCACTTCAGTAGGGATAGCAATGGTTTTCTCCATTGAAACCTCTTGCTTCACACACTCTTCCGGGAATAATGCGAGAAGCATTTCTGGATTAACTGGCTCTTCCGTTGCCGGGTTAATAGGTGGTGGAAGTGGATTTTTTAGATGTGGAAGGATGTTAAGATATTCTCTGGGAGTGTCTTCGATATCCAACTGGATTCTAGCTTGTTCTTGTTTCATGTTATATTCTCCGTTGAAGTACCGAATTAGAATGTGGAGTGTCTACTGAACAGTCGCCAAGAATGCGATTCTGGGGCATACTAAAATGAAACAGGTATGACCTGAAAAGTTCAATATACGAAAGTTGTAAAGAGATTGCAACATGTGGTGTGCTGACTAAACGGGTCCCAATTAGGGACCCAAAAGCCATTGGCCAGGGCACACTCGTATCATGTTTCCACACTCAGAAACGGTTGAAGTTGTCGGTTCAAAGCCTCTTATAAACATTACGCACAAGTGTTCATCAATGTACGGATGTGTGCATTATTAGATGTTGCAAAACCCTATTGAAATTTATAGTGTGTTTAATGTCAACAGAATGAAGATATTATTCAAAATCAAATTTGAAGACCTATTTAGCAGTGACACGGGATTGGGAACACGATTCGTTGGTATATTACACAATAGATGACAAATTATAGGATTTCATTAAAAAAATCCAATGACTATATTCCAAGAATGGTTAAATTAAACGAATACCCAACATCTGCAAGCACAGGAAGGGTATGTGTTGGAAGAAGAAGGTCCTAGTTACGTACTAAAAATGGTAGCACTAGGTGACGGAGCAGTAGGTAAAACAAGTTGCATTATGAGGTATACAGAGAATAGTTTCGGAGAGTCATATAAAGCAACAATTGGGACAAACATTGCTGTGAAAAATGTTGAGATTGAGCTTCATCCAGGGGAGTTTTCTTCCGCACAGATAGTTCTTTGGGATCTTGCTGGACAACCTACTTACAGAGACTTACGTTCGAGGTATATGGTAGGAGCAGCGATAGCATTCATTGTTTATGATGTGACTAGACCACCAACATTCCTAAACGTAGCAGATTGGTATGATAATTTCGTTACTGTTTCGCAAGATGCTGTAGTAATTCTCGTGGCCAACAAGGTAGATAGAGAAGATAGAATGGTCCCTCCAGAAGCGGGTGAGATGTTCAGTCGATGGAGAAATATTGAGTATATTGAAACCTCAGCCAAAACTGGAGAAAATGTTGAGATGATGTTTACAAAGTGTGTAGAAACTGCTATTCGAAAAGAAGAGGATCGACTTGGCCACGAATTATAGCCAAGTCCGTCTGTCATCTAATTTTTCAGGGCAGTAATGGCACTGCTGCAAATGCATAGTCTAGAATGATGTATGGGAAGATAAAGAGCGCAATTACTGCAACAACACAAATCACAACAGCTGCGTAGGGTATAGGCGGCAAGTTGATCTTTGAGTCGTCTGGAGCCTCCATCATGTATGAATACCTCAAAACTCGCAGGTAGTAACCAAGTGAGAAAACCGAGTTCAACAATCCAATGAGTGCCAGCCACCACATTCCTGCAACAACAGCACTTTGGAAGAGAACTAGCTTGGACCAGAATCCAACTGTTAAGGGCATTCCAGCGAGCGAGAGCATAAGGATTGCCAACAGTCCTGCGGCTAGCGGCGCTCGTTTACTAAGTCCTGCGAGATCATCATATGTGATTCTCTTTGCTAACCTGATTGAGAGAGCCCATACTAGGATGAATGCAGAAGTCTTCATCAATGCGTGAGTAAAAGCATGGAAAAGTGCAGCGCCAACTCCTAAATTGTACGCGACTGCGATTGTTGGATTCGCTGCAGCGACACCTATGAAGAGATAGCCCATCATTGCAACACTACTATAAGCTAACATCCGCATTATGTCTCTCTGGGCGAGTGCCAACACGTTACCAATAACCATGGTTAGTATAGCAACCCCGACAATAAGTAGTGTCCATTGGGTTTGTGCCGCTACGAAGCCAATAACGAGAATCCGCATTAATGCACCCACACCAGTCTTTTTGGATCCTCCTGCAAGATATGCCGTTACACTTCCATCTGCACTAGCATAGGCATCAGGTACCCATTGCCAGCCAGGAAAAACGCCTACCTTGAAACCAAAGGAAACAACGAACAAGACAACAGCTAGTACGATTGTGTATGCAGCATTGGGAGTTGTGGCGAACATATTCCAGATGCCATCAACTTCGGAAGCCACTTCAACAAGATTAGTAGTACCTGTAACTCCATAGACAAGGGCAATTCCAAATAGCATCAACATAGTAGCAAGAAGGCCCATGACAAAATACTTGGTTGCACCATCAATCGCTTCTCTGGCTGGTCCTAAGGCAACAAGTATGTATGTTGGTGTTGACATCAGCTCCCACGCAAGAAATAGACCAACTAAGTCTGTGGCCATCACGACCCAGATCGCTCCAGCAAACGACATTAACAACATGAAGTTGTATGGACCCTTATCACCACCATAGAGAGTGGATGACATAAGGACAAGAATAGCAACTATGAGAATAATGTAAATGAAGAAGTCAGCCATGGGGTCGCGAACAAACTGCCCAAATGATATTCCTCCGTCACCAATTAGAGCAGTAATCGCCGGATCATTTGGATCGAGAATCACCATCTGAATTCCAGCTAACAACACACCGACGAAACTTAGACCCAGAGGATTATACCGCATACCTACAACCAAAGCTATGATCGCGAAGAGAATCATAGTTAGAGCTGGCAAAGACATAATCCAACCTGGAGGTACAATAGAAAGCAGGAGGTTTCTAATAGGTAGAAGAATTCCACGAAGTGCATCTGCTATTTGGTCTAGTTGAAGTAACATCAAGGCACAACACCTCCAATGATGAAAGTGACAACAGACTGAGTGAAACTAAGAACAAGATCTGGCCATACACCAAGCAAAATCACTGGAATTAGCATCAAGATTGGAGCTATGAGATCACTCCATGGTGCTTCCGTGACTTCTTTTTCTGCATCAGGATCGCTGAAGACTATTCGGTTCAACATCCAGAGCATGTAACCTACCGTTACGAAGATACCAAATGTGATGATAGCTGACCAGAGGTAGATAACAACGGAGCCAAAGATGACCAAGGCTTCAGCTATGAAACCACTGAATCCTGGAAGACCAAAGGCTGCAAATGACGCAAGAATCAGGATAGCGGAGAGTTTCGGAGCTTTGGTCATTAAGCCCTTAATATCAGGAAGCTCACGCGTTCCTGCGGAGTATTTGAGTTGTCCAGCCATGATAAACATGATGGAGATTATAGTCCCGTGACTGAACATCATGAATATTGAGCCTTGAAGTGCTAAGTTAGCAGCATTGATGTAGCCAACATTCTCTGCAACAAGTGGATCAAGACCAATTCCGAACGCAGCTACGGCAACACCAAGCAATACCCAGGACATGTGATTGATTGAGGTATACGCGACTAGACTCTTCAAGTCAGTTTGAGCCATTGCCGTGAATGCAGCATAGATACATGTGAAGATAGCTAATGCTGCGAAGGGGATACTCAATCTAGCAAATGCACTGGGCACTAACCAAAGTCCAAGACGGATGAAAGTGTATCCACCCATCTTCAGCAAAATACCAGCGAGTATAACTGAACCCGGAGTTGGAGCTTTAACATGAGCCCATGGTAGCCAGTTATGTAGTGGCCAGACAGGTAATTTTACTCCTGCACCCATGAAAATAGCAAGTGCAAAACCAATTTGAATCATCGGAGCTAGTGATGGCAATATGGTCCTGAGGCCTTCAGTTCCACCACTGATTTCAATTAGCGCAAATGTGTAGATGCCAGTTGCTTCACCAGCAAGCAGGTACATCATAAAGAAGGCGACAAGCATGACAGCTGAGCCAAGATGTGTATAGATGAAGAACTTCACAGCTGCATGTTCACATCCCTCTTCGCCCCAGCGTCCAATGATGAAGAACATTGGAATCAGAACCAATTCCCAGAATATGAAGAATCCAATCAAATCTAGTGACATGAAAACTCCCATCAATCCAGTCTGGAGCAGCAAGAAAAGGGAGTAGTAGAATCCTTCAGACTTGTGAATATGGTTCGAACTTATCGCTGCAATGAATACCACCAGATTGGACAATAGAATCATAATAGCAGAGAGTCCATCAACTCCAATAATGAACTGGAAGATTGTATCTGTGGAGCCAATTGGGATTGTTCCCAATACAAAACTGTCAACGAACTGCATTCCAGCATCTGTTGCAGTTGAAAGAATTTGATTCGTATCTACAGCAAGAACTAGAAGGAGTGATAATACAAGCTCAATGGTAGTGACTAGTAACGAAATTGGACGAGCTCCTTTCCCTGCAAAGTATGCAACCAATGCAGCAACGAGTGGTAAAATGAGCATGAATGCTAATGGTCCTAGAGGTAGTGAGTTTAGGATGTTTAAAGCAAAGTCCAATTGCATTTTATATCACTCCCAATGTAACTAATGCGAGAAGAATCAGTATTCCAATACCGAACATCACAACGCTAACATAGTCATTAATACGTCCCGTCTGGGTCTCTGCTAGACCAACCTCAGACGCCCTAACACTTTCAGTTGAAATTCCCTCAGCCAATCCATCAACTACATTATCGTCAAACCAGCGAACCTTTGTAGAAATCGAAATCGCTGCATCAGCAGATTTGAAGTCGATTCCATCAATTATCTTGTCATCCACTTGGACACGATACATTGCTGCAAAGTTGAGGAACTTCCTCAAGACCCAGTGGTATGCTTCATTGATGTACCATCTGTGTTTGAAAAGATTGTATATTCTTCGACGAAGTCCTGTTTCACCGATAATGGTGTTAGGTGTATCAGCACCCCTGATATAGATGATATAACCAGGAATCCCACCTATGGCCAATGCACCCAATGTGATTGCGAATGGAACGATTCCTGGCATAGTGAGTTTGACTAGAATCATTTCGGTCATAATCTCACTCCAAGCATGAGCCTCATTGAGTACAATGTTCTGGATGAATGGAAACACAATGAAAGCTATTATTGTGAAACTAGCCAAGATATAGAGAGGGACCATCATAGCTGGACCCGGATCGTGTGGAGCTTCATGGTGGTCATCATGATGTTCTTCGACGTCATGCTCTGCTCCCTCTTCTTCATGAGCTTCATGAGTTTCGTGAGACTCGTAATGTGAAGGTCCATAGAATGTGATTCCCATTAATCGGAAGCTGTAGAAAATCGTGCAAGCTGCTGCCAAGATTGCAAAGAGGAATAGTATCCATCCTAATGGATTGGTCCAATGAGCAGCGAGCTCGTATGTATATTCTATAATGGAGTCCTTTGACCAGAATCCAGAGAAAGGCGGTATTCCAGCCAGCGCCAGAACACCAATCCACATAACAATGAAGGTCTTCCGCATATGTTTTCGGAGACCACCCATCTTTGAAACATACTTCGTGTGGACTGCATGTATCACTCCACCTGAAGCCAAGAACAGAAGTGCTTTGAATGCGCCATGAGATACAACATGTAAAACACTACTCAAATATGCGTAGTCATAATGTAGATGATTCACCTCAAGTAGACCACCAACACCCAAAGCCAACATCATGTATCCAAGCTGGGATAGCGTGGAGAAAGCAAGAATCTGTTTAAGCTCATTTGATGTCATTCCCATTGTGGCAGTTAGAAGTGCAGTGATGCCTCCGATGACTCCTACAATAATAAAGAATGTAAGAGCAGCTTCGAATCCGATTAATTGAGCTGCAGTGAAAGCATGCTCACCACCATTCTCAACACCAGCATTTGCAGCACTAACCATAGTGACTAGGAACCTTGCTGTAATGTATACTCCAGCTTTGACCATGGTGGCTGCATGGATCAGAGCTGAAACTGAAGTTGGACCTGCCATTGCTTCGGGCAACCATACTTGGAGGGGGGCTTGACCTGACTTGCCAATTGCTCCAGCAAATATCAAAATGAACACTGGAACCAAGAGACCAACTCCAGCAAGGGCGGTCCACCAGGTGTTATCCTGAGCCATTCCTGTAAGATTAGTAGCTCCAAGAGTTGTGTTCTCAAACATGAAGGTCCCTGTAAACATGAATAGAAGTAGAATACCACCTAGCATGAAGGCATCACCAATTCGAGTCACGATGAATGCCTTTGTTCCGCAGTAGGAGTTGTACTTACCCTCTGTCTCAAATTGAAGTAGTGGATTTGTCTGCTCATAACCAGTCGGGTCTTCTTCAGGTGGATTCCGCTTGTCATTCCAGAAACCGATGAGACCATAGGAACAGAAACCCATTATCTCCCATCCGATGAATCCAATCAACAGGTTATTGCTCAGAACAAGTGTGAGCATACCACCACCAAATGCGAGCATCAGGAAGAAGAACCTGTCACGGTCCCCCTCATGAGCCATGTACTCAGTTGAGTACACGTAGATTAGGAAACATAGTGTGCTTGCTAAGACGCCCATGATGACAGATAGAGAATCAAGCAACATTCCAAAGGGTACTACTAGTACACCCGGAATGTTGATCCAGTGCCAAGTTGGATTAGGACTACCAATGTCTGGAAGCAGCGACCAACAGAGGATCATTGTGATACCCATGAAGATGGCAGGAGTCCAGTCTCTAAGTCTTTCATTGAATTTCCCAACAAGAGGAACAAGTAGTGAACCAGCTAATGGGAGCACGAGGATAATGTATTCTGGTAAACCAAACAGCATATGACTCACCTCATGGGAATGGAATTAGGTCCGCAACCGCCGGGACAATGACATCCAGTGCCAGTCCTGGGAATATTCCAAAGAGCACAATGAGAATTCCAAGCATGACCATAGCACCCGTCATGGATTTGGAACACTCTTTCACATCTTCCAACTCATCAGGATGAGGTCCTAGGAAGACTTTCCAGAAGAAGCGCAACATATAGCCTGCACTTAGAATTGAACTTGATACTGCGAGAATCGTGAGGATTAGGAAAGGCATGCTAGCAACAGCTGCATGGTCTATTGCAGCTTCAAAACCTCCAAGAAACATCATCCACTCACTCGCAAAGCCTGAGAGCGGCGGACTTCCAGCAATGCTCATCATTCCAATAGCAGCAGCAAAGGCAGTGATCGGCATTTTGTTCGAGAGACCACCCATTTTTGTGATGTCACGTATCCCCGTCTGATGAATAACAGCGCCTGCGGTCATGAACAGAACTCCTTTTGAGAATGCGTGGTTGATTAGGTGGAAAAGACCTCCAGCCGCTCCAGTTGGCGTGTAGACTCCAAGAGCAAAGAGAACATAACCCATCTGAGAAACAGATGAGTAGGCTAGGAGCCGCTTGATGTCGATTTGAGCTAGAGCCATAAAGCCACCATAGAACATTGTTATTACACCTAGGGCAGCAATGGCGAATGCTAATTGATACGCAGCGGCCCAGAGTGTGATAGAGCCAAAGCGGACCAATGCATAGGCGCCTGTTTCAATCATTGCACCCGACAATAAAACAGAGATTGGAGTGGGAGCCTCAGCGTGAACAGGTGGGAGCCACCAGTGGATGGGAAACACTGCCATTTTGACGAGAAATCCTGCAGCGAGTAGGATGAAGACAATTTTCAATATTGTTCCAATTGTAATTCCAAGGCCGGGTAGTGATTCTAACAGATTCAACGCAGTAATCGCAGATTGAAGTTGACTTAACTCGAAAGAACCAGTGAGTGAATAGAGGATACCAAACCCTACAAGAATACACACCGCACCTGATTGAGTGTACAACCAGAACTTCATTGCGGTACGTTTACGGGTTTCAGGCAACCCCCAGAATAGAATCAGGAAGTAGCTTGGTACTAGCATAAGTTCCCATGCGATAAAGAATTCGATCAAATTCGTTGCTAATGTCACCCACTGCATACCCATCAAGAAGAAGAGTTGGTTAGCAAAGAAGGTGGCTTTATTCTCACTGTGTTCTGTATACCCAACAGCATAGACCACTGAAAGGAATCCAAGAACTACAACTGCAAATGTAATAGGAAAGGCAATCCCATCAAGCTTGAGCCCAAACTGTTCGAGTAGTACCGACCAAGTTGCATATTCTTCATAGGTAATCCCGCTAAGTACCTGATAGAAGGGATAAATCATCAAAAGTGATGCAACTGCTGAGAATCCAACAGCAACTCTTCCAGCTGTTTTCTCCAGACTACCCTTGAAGACATAGATAAGAAGTCCTCCGAAGAAGAGCACTGCTAAAGAGAGGGCTGCAAAGGGAAGGTCTGTGAGTTGCATTTAGCGGAACCTCCTCCCACGCCACTCTAGCGGGTCTCTGTCAAGTGTTTCAATCTTGTCAGGCCCGTATATGAGGTCCTCACGGTCCCCTTCACTCAAATCAACAACGGGAGTATGGAATAGTGCATCGAATCTACATGCCTGTGTGCAGAGACCACAGAATATGCATCGAGTATAATCAAAGTACAATGCGCAGTCCTTTTCGTACATCTTGTCTTCCTTATCCATTCTAATAGCAACAACAGGGCATGCACGAACACATTGAGCACATGCTGTGCAGGTTTCGCGAATGTGGATGTGCCTGCCTCGAGTTCTCTCAGGATAGATTCTATCTTCAAATGGGAAGAAGTACGTGAAAGGTCTCTTGAAGACTTGTCTAAATGTATGTTTGAGAATCTGGAAACAGTCGCCTAGTACACTGAAGAATCCCATAGTCTAACCGCCTCCTAAAGGTAGCAATGCAGCTAGTCCAGGTAGATAGACTATCGCAAGCATTGCGATTACGACATTCAATAGCGCAAGTGGTAACAAATACTTCCAACAATAATGGACAATCTGGTCTTGTCTTAGTCGTTGGAAGGATGAACTAACCAGAACGAAGAAGAAGAACGTGATAATGAATTTGATAATGAAGTTGACAGCACCTGGTAGGAAAGGAAGACCTATTGGTCCACCTAAGAACAATGCTACAATCAGTGCTGAATACAGCATTTGCTCTGCGAATTCAGCAAAATAGGTGAGTGTAAAGTAGATACCAGTGAACTCCGTTCTCCAACCAAAGATAATCTCTGAGTCAGCTACGGGAGCATCGAATGGGAAGATACCTACTGATGCAATTGCAGCCACCAAGAATGTTGCGAGGTTGATTGGGAGCAGTGCTGCAAACCAAATTGACTCCTGAGCTTGCGCAATCCCCATCAGACTAAGAGAACCTGCAAGTATCGCTGGACCGATTGTTGAGATGATCATTGGAATTTCAGCGGCAAACTGATTGTTGGCAGCTCTAAATCCACCTATGAGTGAATACTTCGATCCACTGACCCAACCAGCAAGGAGTGCAATGACTGGCACTGCAGTGAGGAACGCAAAGACTAACACAAGACTCACTGAAAGATCAGCAATGTACCAATAATCAAAATCCCAGGGAATAAAGCAGAAAGGCAAGAGGACAATAACGAGAAGAAGTCCAGGGAGAAACCTGAACATCCAGCGCTTTGCATTATCTGGGATGATGCTCTCCTTAGCAATCAGTTTGATAGCATCTGCAAATAATTGGAGACCTCCGTACTTACCCATATGAACAGGACCTCGTCGGTCTTGGATACGGCCCCAAAGTTTGCGCGTGAACCAGACAGCCCAAATGAGAGCCATTACGACGAAAATAAGGCCTGGAAATAGTACCGCTCGGAAGAGGAACATGAAATTGGCTGGGTTGAATACGGTTGCCCAAACATGCACGATGAGCTCCCAAATCCAGAGAAGGATGCCTTTGACTATACCCCAAATCCAGAAGAGCACATCTTCAAGCCATTGTGGAATTCCAGCAAGCCAAGCAAAGAAATCGAATTGCAACATGACACCTCCCATCAGCGATCCCACCACCCTGGATAAGGATCCAAACTTCCAAATATCACGATGAAGTCCGCAAACTTCGAACCAGGCACCAAGTCCTTCAACGCATAGTATGAGGCGATACATGGACCTCGAATCTTTGCTCGGTACGCTGTCTGTGCTTTGTCTTGTGTCTTAAGCCACAGTGATGTGATACCTCGTGTCCCTTCTACTCGACCATATGCTTCTCCTTCAGGGAGTCTGTTAGCTTTTGCCCGAGCCTTAGGATCTATAATCTCACCCTCGGGTATCTGAGGAATCAACTGCTTAATGATCTCAACAGCGACCTCGGCTTCTTTGAATCGTTGTTCCATACGATCGAGCGCATCACTCTGGCCTGGATGATCAGGATTCTCTGTTATAGGTACCTCCCAGTCAACCATGTCATAGGCTAGATTTGGATCTGGGTCGTCCTTTCGCAGGTCCATAGGAACACCACAAGCTTTGATCGGCGGACCACTCAAGCCCCATTTGAGGCCCTGTTTTACATCATAGATACCTATGTTTTCAGTCCTCGCTCGAAAGGTTGGACTTCCCATTTGCATATCTCTGAATTTGGGCAACCTATCCTCAAAACGCTCTACTGCACGATTTAGCTGCTTCATGAACTTCTCAGTGAAATCATACTTCACACCACCAGGCGTGGAGTATGACACTGTATGTCGAGAGCCAGTCAATTCTTCAAAAGCATCAAGTGTATATTCTCGGTCAACCCATGGCCATAGAGCCATTGTGAAGAAACCAAGCTCAGCATTGAATTGGCCCCACCAAAATTGGATGCTATGAAGCCGTGAAAGCTCCATCATGATGGTTCTCATCACTTTTGCACGCTCTGGTACTTCCATCTCAGAGATTTTCTCAACTGCGGCAATATACGGATATTCAGCCAAAAACGCCTCAAGCATACACATTCGTTCTAACACTAGTGAGCCTTGCCTGAAGTTCTTGAACTCAAGGACCTTCTCAGCAGAGCGATGGAAGTAACCAGCGTTGGGGTCACACTCTACCACATAGTCACCTACGAGTGTTAATTTGGTAGCCCATCCGTGTGCGGATACGTGTTGTGGACCAAACCAGATTTCCATTGCTTCCTCAAGAATGTCAGGACTCACTTGTCTTCACCTCCCGATGCAGGTCTTGGTTTCGGAGTCGATATTCCTGTTTCTTCAAGTCTGCTCTGATCTGTCTGGAATCTTTTTCGAAGCGGATACGCTCCTTCCAGCTCATCAGGCAGCAAAAGGAGTCGTGGGTCAGGATGATTTTTGACACTCACGCCAAACATCTCTCTTACTTCTCTTTCATGCCATTCAAGACCAGGAAAGATGTCACACGTGCTTTCAATCTCTGGATTCTCACCTTCCAAAGATACTCGTAGTTGAATTAACAAACGATTGGTATGAGACCAGAAGATGTAGATTAGCTCGTAATTGTCATTCTCAAGATCAACGCCAAAAACAGACTCAGGCATGGCATCATTGATTTCCTCATCTATTATCGTGATCACGTCACGGATTTTACTCGCAGGCACAACAAGCTCTATCTTATTACCATCAAGAGGTTTCGATGATACCTCGGGAATCTTATTGATGACGAGTCTTCCAAAGGTTGCAGCATTCAGTGTAGTCGAGTCTGACATCTTATGGTTCCTCCAATTCGATTGGTTTTCCAAGGTCAACAGTGTCATACCGTCGATTGTACATCAACATCAAAACCAAAGCCAATGCTGTGTGCGCAGCCGCAACAGAGATAATCAGAATAATCAGCCCCTGACCTGTGAACGTGAAGACAGGACTATAGAGCGACATAGCTACAAGCGCTATGTTAACGCCATTGCCCATGATCTCAGCTCCAATCAGAATCCTAATGAGATTCCTCTTGACCATCATTCCATAGCCGCCTAATCCAATCAGCATGAATGAGAGAATTAGATACCATGAGAGAGGAACCATCAGTCATCAACCTCCTCTGATTCCTCAGCTAGGTGGTCCTCATTCTCAATTACCTCAGGCTCTTGGAGTTCAGGTTCAGCCTCAATGCCAAACTCACCTTTAATAGAAACGAGTTGCTCCGCCTTGTCCATCTTCAGTAATGCAATAGCGCCTACGAGCGAGGTGATCATAATCAGAGCAATAATCTGAACGTAGATACCATTGTATGACCATAACCACAATGCTAGTTCATTGAGATCATTTGAGATAGCAATGAAAGTATCATCAAAGGACTCGGCCCATGGAAAGATAAAAGCAAGAACACCAGAGAGTATTATGACCAAGGTAGCCATAAAGAGCCCAATCTGGCGCTTTCGTGGTGATGAGAATTCTTCTAGAGATGAATCTTGAGCTCTTGGTAGTAATAGGACTGCAAAGATAATTAGTGCACTAATCCCTCCGGTATACACCGCAATCTGCATACCAGCAATAAATGGTGCCTCAAGCAGAAGGAAAATCCCTGCGACAAATGATGCCATGAATCCAAAGAAGAACGCAGCATAAACAATCTCTTTGTGCTCGAGTGCGAGATATGCAAGAATCAATATAATGCCTGCAATCAAGAGGAATTCTCCAGGTTCTAGTAGATCTAATGCATTGACTTCTTGCATAATTAGTGACCTCCTGCAACGTGCTGTTCTTGTTCTCGCTGCGCCTTTGCTTTGCGATATACCTCAAGTGTTTCTTTCCCGTCCAAGGCTGCCTGTGGAAGCATTTTCATGACAAAGGCAATTCCGCCAATGATTATTAGGATAAATATCGCCACCTGCCAAACTACTGTATACTTGGTGGCATCAACCCATAGTATGTTGGAAGATGAAAGAAGCCACAGGAATGCGCCCATAACGTCTACCACAACAAAAAGGACTGTATAGATGAAGTAGTTGTATGGATATGAGATTCTTGCAGGACCAATTGGCTCTTCACCACATTCGTAGGTTGAAGTCTTCTCAGAGTTTTGTAGCACATGAGGACGCAATACCCATGATGCTAGGAGCATCACAACAACAAGAACAATGGCTAGTATTGCCCATATCAAAACTGGTATGAATTGCGCAAACAATCTTTCACTCTGCATCATTATAATGTACCATCCTCTGATTTCACTTCAGTAGAGTCCAAATTGTTAGCACGGACCGGAACACGGCGGTTTTTGAAGATACCTACAAAACGAATGATGTGAAGAGTTTCCGTTCTCATTGATACCAAGGTCCTTCTATGCTAACATTTGTCATGACCAGACCGCAACCCGAAATATGCGAAATGTTACCTTTCTTAACTTTCGACAGCACGGATTTTAGTTGAACCATGTACATTGAAACTTACAGCGGTAGGAAAAGTACCGTGATAAAAACACTTCGGGTTTTTTTATGACACAAAGCAGTTATATATCACGAGGCAACGAACAAGAACTCAATACAATAATTCAATGATTATAGGTGATTCATTTGGTTCGTGGCGAAGAAGGCACATTCTTCTATTATCTTGCATTGTTGATTGGTATGGCTATCTTGGGAGTCTATTTCTGGGCTCTTATGACTTCAACAGTTATTGTAGTGAATTTGGTCTTCTATTGGGTCCTCGTATTAGGAGGAATGCTTTTCGTAATATCAGCATTCGGATTCGCCTCGGCCAAGACACGCTCAAGTAGAGTTGGTCTTACTATGATTACAGGAATCCTCGGAGGTATTCATGCGTATCTCATTTTTACAACATATGATCTTATCACTGGAATCATCCTGTTTGCATTGATGGCATTAGGACTTCTAATTGCATTTGCTGCGTTCAATTGGCTCAGCGAGTAAAAGACACTCCTACTCGTTTTCAGCATCTGATGCTGGCTCAGTGGTATCTTGAATATCCTCAGTTGCTGCCGGTTCAACTTCTGGTTCAGCCACAACTTCTTCTTCAGGCTCTGGTTCAGGTTCAGGCTCAGGACCATAATGCAAAGCACGGGTATCCAAGATGCCCGGAGAATAACTCTCTTCTTGGTTGTGCATCATTGCGAAACCAGCCGCAGTGAGAATTGATCCACCCAAACCCCAAAACGATAGATACAGAGTACCTCCAGCTGCCGGTACAGCAAGGGCAAACTGATCAACAAATATGACGTAGAAGAAACCGACAGTGATGGAGAGTGCCATCATCAAGTTTTTGCCTTTTCCTTTCTCAGGTCTGAAATACCCGATCAAAAAGAAGACTAAGAGTATGGACATGCCACCAATGAGTGTGAAAGACCCTGCAATCAACAAGGATGCAGCAGGTATCATAAACCCAAGATATACAAAGTTAAAGATGAAAGCTGTGAGTATGATTATGCCAAGAAAGAGCATGCAGTATGGGTCACTATCTTGTCGAATGTACACTATTGCATCATCCCCATCGCGTCTTGGTTTTCGTATTTTCGCTGCCAGTTAGTTGTACCGGCGCGTATCTTGTTTTGTAGAATGATATGTGCCCGGATGAAGTCTGCTGGTTTAGGTGGACAACCTGGAAGATATACATCCACAGGTACTACCTTGTCAGGTGGTGTGGCAAGGCTGTATCCTTCCCAAAACAGCCCTCCAGAAGCAACACACTGACCAAACGCAATGACGTACTTTGGTTCAGGCATTTGTTCGTAAATACGTCTGAGTCGTGGAGCCATCTTCTTCGTTAGCGAACCTGAAATCCACAGAACATCAGTTTGTCTTGGACCGAAAAGCGGGAGCATTCCAAACCGTTCAAAGTCCCAACGAGGAGCAATTCCTGCAGCACCATCAACCATGCAACATCCAATACCATACTGCATTGGCCAGGGACTGTGTGCTCTACCCCATCTGAGAACCCATTTCAATGGTGGAACATTCTGCAACCACTTCAAGAGAATTGGTGCTATCCGACCAAATCCATTTCTGAATAAGTCATAGAATATCCATAGGAAGTACTTTCCTATTTTGAGAATGAATGGTAACCAATAGGCGAACACCTTTCCAGGGTTAGAGATCTCCTTCTTGTCCCATTGAAGTTTGGCTGCTCTTATTCGGGCGAGTCTTTCTCTTCCGAAGTATTGTGAGGCATAATTAGCAAACCAAATACCAGTTGAGTGCACATGGCCTCCATGTCTTTGAGCTATCTTGAATATAACAAAGCTCTGAGCCCAAGAGAACATATAGAACATCCGTCGCTCATCTTCGAGGAAGTATCCCATCATTGTGACTGCAGATTTTGAATTCACATATCCGTCAATGCCTGCTTTTGCAGATGCTTGCTCGAACTGAAAGTCATCAAGGATGGCAGCAAGATTCTCTAATGGAGCAAATGCCTGACCAACAACGAGTGTTGGCCCCTTCTTCTTAATCTTCATAGGATAGTAACGGTCGTGCCACTCGTGTTCAGCAACATCATCACCATAGACGACGCCTCTGTACATCTCAGTAACTTCCTCAACGACACTTATACCCTCCTCTATCTCCGCTTCATCGCCCTCATAGACTACCATTAGGGATCCGTGATGAGCAGGAATGGGGAATGGTTTGTCTCCCTCCCAGATTGCTTTCTTTAGATCAGTATATTTTGACTCTTCAAACTTGATGGTAAACGGAAGAGGTCCGTCTTCAAGAATCTTCTCAATTGCTAGAACCATCTGATAGTTTTCTTCAAAACTAGAAACTATCACTTTCATTGGAGTTAGTGGTTTAATCTTCAGAGTGACTTTAGTTATGATTCCCAGAATTCCTTCTGTATCGCAGAATAGGTCAATGTCTTTTGTTTTGACAAGTTTACCATTTGGCAGGACAACTTCAAGTTTGACTACATTCTTGTTGATATTGCCATACTTTAAAGATCCTATTCCATCGCCACCTTGAGCCACCCAGCCTCCGACAGTAGCAGACAGTCCTGACGAGGGGTAGCATCTTGTGTCCAAACCTTGTCTGTTGAGTTCAAACTGGAGATTTGCCCAAGATATTCCAGGCTCAACTGTAACAGTTAGATTATCACTATCAACCTCGAGGACCTTATCCATGCGGCGCATATCAACAATGATTCCGCCCTTTCTTGGTATTGCACCTCCATAGCCTGAAGTGCCTGCAGCACGGGGAACCAAAGGCACTTTGTATTTTAGTGCAACTTCATATAACGCTTGAATGTCTTCTGGGGTTTGAGGTTGTACAATAGCATCAGGCTTTGTATTCATGAGCCATCCAACTTGCTTTGGAAGAGAACCTACATCCTGTCCAAACAAAATCAGTTCGTGCTTCTCTGTAATTAGTCGGTCTCCAAAAATCTCCTCAAGTTTTTCTTTGGGCTTTGGTTTCAGGACCATGAGTCCACTCTCCAGCTCATGCACAGAGCCGCTTACAGTTTGTGGCTTGGAAACTTGTAAGATAAAAACCTAGCGTGCCGAGTTTTTAAATGAAATTTTTGTGGTATAAACAGTATAGTTTTTGTAAATATTCTTGGATTTGTCAAACTGGAAAGATTTTAAGGTGTGTTGCTACGCACCTGATGAGTCAGTCACTAGCGGAGATCTGCAAGAATGGAATTTCCAGCACTCAATGATTACGACCTCCAGAATTATGCTTTCACTTGCGCTCAATGCAGTTTTTGTCAAGTTGGACATGGTGCTTGTCCTACATACAAAGTCAAACGTCGAGATAGCTATTCCGGAAAAGGCAAGATGCTATTGACACGATCTTTGATGCAAGGTAGAATCAGACCTTCAGAGGGTCTTGAAGGTCTTAGAGATGCCATTTTTGGTTGTACTCTTTGTGGTGGCTGCGAAGAGATTTGTCAAGTTGATATTCCTTTTGTGAAAATCTATCAAGTTATGCGAAATGAATTTCTAAAACGAGGGATGTGGCCTGAACAGCTTAATATGGCAAAAGAAACGCTTCTAAAGAGCTTCAACATCCAGGGACAAGCTCAGATGGATCGTATCGAAGGATGGTCCTACTGGACTCCAAATGAAGATGAACTTCTTGACAAACAAGGAACACCGGCAAAGAATGCCTTCTTCTTTGGTTGCGCCTCATCTTTCCGAGGTGTTTCAATTCAAGCAACAATTGCAACAACTCTTATTCTGGACAAAATAGGAGAAACTTATACAGTACTTGGTGAAGAGGAGTATTGTTGCGGCGCTCCGCTCATCATGACAGGCGATTTTGAGGGTGCAAGGGCTCTA
>PJET01000005.1 GCA_002825515.1 Candidatus Thorarchaeota archaeon MP11T_1
GAGTTCAATTGAATCATTGCAATCAGAGCTGAGCTGACGTAAGCCATATAACCAAGACCTGTTTAGCGGCCAGTGTCTTCAGGATAAGGAGGCTCATGTTTGAGCGAGCACAAAAAGCTATACGATCAAGTTTTCGAATTAATAGAGAACCATGACGACTGGATGAGCAAGACACTCAACCTCATCGCCTCGGAGAATGTTAGTTCTCCAGCGGTTAGATCAGCTATTGTTTGTGACTTCAGAGACCGTTATGCAGAAGGATGGCCAGGGGAGAGAGTCTATGCAGGATGTAAGTACATAGATGAGGTTGAACTCATTACAATAGACCTTGCAAAGAAGTTATTCAACGCAGAATTTGCAGATGTCAGACCAATCTCAGGCGTAGTCGCAAATCTTGCCATGTACACAGCAGCCATGGAGCCAATGGAGAGAATGATGGCCCTATCCATTGCTCATGGGGGGCATATATCTCATGCAAGGAGAGATCTTGGCGGAACAGCAGGCCAGATACGAGGGCATAAGGTACGAAACTGGGTCTTCGATGATACAGAATTCAATATAGACATTGATGCCAGCATGAAACTCATCCGTGACCTTCAGGAGAAAGGTGATGAGATCAAGTTCCTTCTTTTTGGAGGGAGTGTATTTCCCTTCCCACACCCCGTCAAGGAGTTTCGTGAGATAGCAGATGAGTATGGAATGTCCATAGGCTATGACTCAGCACATGTTTCAGGACTTATTGCAGCTGGGTTCTTCCAAGATCCGCTACGTGAGGGGGCTGATATGATGACCGCCTCTACTCACAAGACAATGCCGGGTCCACAACATGGGATTGTACTTGCAAAGGAAGAGTTTGCTGAGCGAATCAAGAGAGCATCATTCCCAGGACTACTAAGCAATCATCATCTACACAATGTTGCTGGATTAGCAGTCGTTTTGGCTGAAATGACTGAGTTTGGTGTCGCGTATAGTAAACAGATAATGAAGAATGCAAAAGCACTAGCCCAATCGCTTCATGAGCGAGGATGGCAAGTGATTGCAGAACACAAAGGTTTCACAGAGTCACATGTCATCTTGGTGGACGTCACTGAAACACCCATGAAAGATGGTGCTACAGTTGAAGAAACCCTTGAAGATGCAAACATTGTGATCAACCGAAACCTCCTGCCTTGGGATAAGAAGAGAGGTCGTGACTACAGGACTCCGGGTGGCATTAGGCTTGGTACAAGTGAACTGACCAGGCTTGGTATGAAGGAGTCAGAGATGGATGCAGTCGCAGAGTTCATACACCGTGTTGTCATGAAAGGTGAGGACATCAAGAAGATAGCAGCTGAGGTGGCTGAATTCAGGAAGGACTACCAAAAAGTCCACTTTGCTTTCGAAACAGACACTCCAGCATATGCACATCTGAGGTTCAGATAAGGTCTGATGTTTATCGGACCTCCTCGGAGGGGTTTCATTGAGAATCGAAGAAGCACAAGAAATGATGCGGAGAATCTACTTTGAGCGAGACCTTGCTCGAGGAATAACGGGGACTCTGAAGAGAACCTATGACGAACTTGAAGAGTTGAAAGAGGCTATAGATTCCAGCGATACCAAAGCAGTCATTGCTGATGAGGTTGCAGATGTGTTTGCATGGCTCTGTTCTCTAGCAAATCTGCTTGAAATTGATGTTTCGGAAGCGTTTTACAAGAAGTATCATGATGTATGCTCGAAATGTAAGAAGAGCCCTTGCGATTGTGATAGACTAGGATAGTGGTATATTCTTGGTTTTGTTCCAGCACGAAACAATCTTTTGATAGTCATAGGTAGAATTCCACAATATCTGGATATCTCTTCAATTGTTCTCCAAGTAGACTCTTTGTTGTGATACTGGACCAGTTGTTCGTGTACACAAATCTACAGAATCTTGCGCCATTCGTCTTGTATTATATACAATGAGTGCAATCAGAATTGAATCTGATTGGAGGTAGGATTCATGCAGAATGAAATTGATTTGGAACTGGCGAAAACGCTTCTAAAGAATCCTGCATTTCCTCGAACGACAAAATACGACCCTGAGTGGATGGTTGGATTGGATTTGGGCTGTCCAACTTTTTGGCTGCTTGAACGACTGTGTGAAGGAATGAAATTTGAACCAGGCATGCGTGTTCTTGACCTGGGCTGTGGGAAGGCTGGCGGATCAATATTCTTGGCGAAAGAGTTTGATGTTCAGGTCTGGGCTGTGGATGTTGGAGTAAGTCAGAGTGAAAACTGGGAACGTATCAGAGAGATGGGTCTGGAGAGTCAGGTCTTCCCCCTTCGTGCCGATGCACGAGAGATACCATTCCCGAAGGACTTCTTTGACGCTATTGTCTGTGTAAATTCTCTCTTCTTTTTTGCAACTGATGAGATCTATCTGCGGCATCATCTGATCCCAAGAGTCAAACCTGGCGGCCAAATAGGGAGTGTGGTGCCAGGATTCTACGAGGAATTTGATGGAGAGTTGCCCACGAATCTGCCAGAACATCTGAAACAGTATTGGGCTTCATGTATGCTTTATACATGGCACTCTGCAGAATGGTGGCGACGTCATTGGCTGAAGACTGAATCAGTTGAAGTCGAACTAGCAGACAACTTCCCTGACAAAGAGGGATATCAGACCTACCTTGATTGGGAGAGAATAATAGGATATCCGCAGAAGATAGCAGAGGACGATAAGGGTAGGAACATCACATTCGCACGCTTGGTTGTTCGCCGACTCATGACCTAAAGGCGAATCAACTCGATTGAGATTGCCTTAAGTTACTTTGGGAAATATCTCCCAGCGAAATCTTCGGGCCCTAGGCGGAAAAAATAGACATAGTCATCTCCCGTTCTGTCCTCTGTTTGAATCCACCATAGGTGAAAGACCAAATATGGGATTCCTTTTTTCCCCTGTGTTCGCGAGTCGTTCACTATTTTCGAAAAGTCATTGATCTGTTGTGTACTATGCATGCATTGGACAAGGAACTCAAGGGATTCATTGAGTCCTTTCAATGTGAACACACAGTTATGATACCAATTTTCCTTGTTTTTGCTCCAGTCGGATATGGTTGGGAATTCTAGTCTTCCTCCCCAACCAACCTTTGCCAGTTCAACAATAGCTGTGTTCACCATATCTGACCTTGATACAATAGGGAGGCCAAGTAGTTTTTCTTCAAATAAATCGACTTCATGGTTCCAACGTGTCTTTACATCATTGACCCACTGATCTAAAATATCAGACAATAAATTCCCTCATTACGATTTTAATATCTTCAAATGCATTGTCATTTTTACATTTAATAATATAAGTTTTCAATAGGATTAATGATACCAAAGTCCAGCTGACCATTAGAAGACTTAATAAACCTCACAAGTTGAGGACAGGTATCCTTTAGTAAGGTGATAATTGATGCCGAAGACTGCCAAAAAGAGAAGAAAGAAGCGCGGGGAAGGTCCAATGCCTTCAGGCGGCGCAGGTTTGATCAGATTCTTCGAAGACGAAACCCCAGGCATCAAGGTGGGACCAACATTAGTTGTCATCCTGTCAAGCATGCTCATAATTGCCACAGTGATAGCACACATTGCAGCGTTGGTCGCTTCATCAACATCATAATTCTGAACCTTAGTTCAGAATGAACATGCCCTAATGATTATAAAGGACTCTAGGCCGTTTGGCACGGCCAGGATTGGTGACCATCAATGAAGGTAAAGAGTGAACTGAACAAGTACTGTCCCCGGTGTAAGAAACACACTGTTCATGTCATTTCAATAGGAAAAGCAGGTAAAAGACGAAGTCTTTCTCAGGGTGAACGCCGAATGAAGAAGAAGACCCGGGGATACGGATCATTTCCGAAACCAATCCAGAAAAGGTTCGCCAAAACAACAAAGAAGACTGTTCTGAAGTTCAAATGTAAGGATTGTGAGCATACAATCCAGACCAAGGGTATGCGACTAAAGAAAGTCGAAGTCCAAAGAGCGTAGGTGAGTGAATTGCCCAAAGGTGACATCGTTCAACAACCAAGGTCGCGCTTCATCAAGGTAAAATGCCTTGACTGCGAGAACGAACAGATTATTTTTGGATATGCTACCACAGAGGTAAAATGTCTGAAGTGTGACAAGGTGTTGGCAAAACCCAGCGGTGGTAAAGCAAAGCTGGAGCCAACCGCAAGAGAGATTGAGGTACTTCCATAGGGAGTAGAGAAAATGGTCCTGAAACGTGCTGAGTGGCCGCAACCGGATGAGTTCGCCATTGCAGTTGCCACCAAAGTGGCAAACTATGGAGCCTATGTTATTCTACCTGAATATGGCGACAAAGAGGGCTTTATTCACATCTCAGAGATAAGCAGCACATGGGTCAGGAACATTCGTAACCACATACATGAGAACCTGCGTGTCGTAGTCAAGGTCTTGAAAGTAGACCCTGAGAAAATGCACATTGATTGTTCCCTTCGAAGAGTATCTGCAGAAACTAAGAGGAGCAAGAATAACGAGTGGAAACGTGCACAGAAAGCTGAGAAACTACTCGAACTCATTGCCAAGGAGAATGGCATGTCCCTTGAGGAGGTCTACGAAAAGATTGGCTGGCCAATTGAGGATGAATTTGGGGAGATTTACAAGGGACTTGAACGTGCTGCTGATGGCGGTGTGGATGTCTTTGAGAATGTAGCAGCTACAAAGAAGCTGCGCAAGCAGGTTGCTGATCTTGCGAAGCAGAGAATCGAGATACCATTTGTGGAGATTGATGGAGAAGTCACAATTACAGTTCCAGGTCCAAACGGAATTGATGTAATCAAAATGGCTTTGTCAGCTGGCTTGGAAGAGGGAAAGAAACGCGAAAAATCTACGACTGAAATATACACTCTTGGCTCTCCACGGTATAAGTTGAGAATAGTCAGTCCAGACTACAAAGAAGCTGAAGACTTACTCTCAGATATTCTTGGACTAATCACGAAGACTGTAGAGAGCGGCTCGGGCACTATTAGTTTTGTTAGAAAGTAGGTGTCAATAATGACACACCTATTCAAGTGTAGCAAGTGCGGACAATACACACTTGAGCAGAAAAAATGTCCTAAGTGCGGAGGGCCAGTTTCCAGTCCAAAACCATCCAAGTACAGTCCTCAGGACAAGTATGGTGAGTATCGTAGGAGAGCAAAGCGTAAGACACAGCAGCTTTCCTAATGACTAATATTTTGTAAAAGAAAAGAGCTTGGCGATTGATTCTGAAACCAATCGCCAATCTATGTATCCCTAATGCAATTCGACTGGGACCCAGAATGTGCTCCAGTTTCCTGTGAAGGAAGGCTCACCATAATTTACGTTGTTCCACCAGAGTAATCTGATCTGATAGTTCATTCCTGGTGTCATTGAAAGATCTTGAGGGTCGCCTCCATTCAGAGGCACCACGAATTCAATCACATTGTTACCTGTGGCAAATTCTGATGCGTTTGTTCCAGTTGAGTCTTCGGCCCATGTGCCATCATATCGAATGTGTCCATCAAAGGCTTTACCATTGTAGTTCACAATACGAAGGTCAGAGGCTCTTGGTGAGTTCAATGGCGCAATCTGAAGACCAATTGCATCGTCACCAATGGTATAGTTGTCCATTTCTATACCATAATACATGTGAGTGGAATTGGATTGAGTGTGGACCGTTGCTTCATAGCCCCCACCGAATGATACGGTGTAGCTCGGGAAGGCTGTTTCAGATTCACTGAGGCTGCCATCAATATCCATGTCTAAAGATTCATCTGAGAAACCAAGATTCCATTCAGCCCTTGTGCGGTTCAACCACTGTTCGTACATGGTATAATCAATCTTGTAGATTTTGACAGTACCAAATATTGAGCTATAGTAGGGGTCAGAGAATGCGCCATGGAGGGAGACTGGCATGTGTGAAATCCAGTTCTGGTCGTTCCACAGATACTGATCAAGAGAAATGCGCCCGTCTGGAATACCCAATATTCCAGCTTCCTCTTGGTCCCTTGGTTCACCATAGACCATTAGCTTGAACAGTGTGGACTCATAGAAAGCCTCGAGAGTTGCATCATTTGTATCAAGATATGTTGCATCGTCAATGACGTTCTTTCCAAGCTTGTCCTCTGCAATTCGGACCATCCAAGGCCATTTTCCTTCGTCACCTCCGAAGCCGGAGAAGCGATGGCCAAAGTAAATGAGGACATGAGTGGCATTCCAGCTCTTGAACGTCTTGAGCGACTCCGTGAGGTTGAGTGCCATGAGTGCATAACCCATCTTTGCTATTTGCGTAGCATTGAACGTTGCGTTATCCACTATCGTCATTTTTTCAGACGCGCCATTTATCCAGTATCCATAGTCCCACCAGCTGGCTATTATTGCATCGTCAGGTAAGACATTGCGAATGTATGTCATGGCGGTCTGCCAATCAGTCCTTTGTTGAACTTCAGAGAGATCTGATTGTGCAAACTCTGGGTTTCCAACCTGCATTGAAACATATTGGACACCGAGTATGATATTGACTGACAGTAATAGTCCAACAAATGCAAAGGCGGTCAAAGCATGTTCTGAAGTCAGCGATGAACTCATCCTAAACCGTCGTCTTTCAAATACTGACTTCTGAGTTACAACTTTTGCAAATGGTGCAAGAATGTTGTAGGAGGCCACAGCTGCAAGAATTGCAACACCTGGGGCTAAGATAAGATTCAGACGAATCATGCTACCTGCGAAATACACTGAAGTCAAGCCATAAACCAGCATAAACCAGTCTTCGTCACGACCTCTCTTGAACAGGAAATACATACCAAGTGGGAAGAAGAATATCAAAATCAATAAAATATTGTAGAAGCTTCCCCACGGGCTTGGAAGATGTTCAGCCACTGACGCAAGGATTCTCTGGTCAAGGCGAACAAATGGATTGATAACTGTGAGAAACTTGGAACCAAGTTGAATTGCAGGATTTGTGTTGTATGGCGTGATTTCGAGGTCCATTCCACTTGTATACAACAAGTATGCGCCGATACCGACAACAGGTACAATTAGACCAGTTAGAATTGGTTTGATATGAGGCGCTAACACTGTTGCTGTTGTTTCACGATATCCTCCAATTCTTAGCCAAATCTCGTATCCTATCATCAATATTCCAATACCAACAGGAGCCAGAACAGAGAAATCATTCAAACTAGCAAAGCCATTTCGTGGAATAAGAGCGCCGATAAAAATACCCAGAGTTATTGTCATCACATATGTTGTTAATAGTCGTCGGCTATATCTCCCCATTATTAGCATGATGAAACCATATAATGCAATGAGACCCAACATGAACTCAGATGCACCCCAAGAGAGTTGCAAATATCCAAGTGCGAGACCAGCACCAATAGATGCGGGTATTGAACCACGTTTCAGTCCACGTATGAATAGAAATGAGGTCAGCACAATTGCGAAAACTCCGATGCACTCGTTATCATAGAAGCCTGCAATTGTTCTTGTAATAAAAGCTGGAATGAATGCAGTAAAAATTCCTGCAAAAAGACCAACTGTGTTGTTAGCAAGTTCTCTTCCTAGGAAGAAGGCAACAATTGTAGTAAGGGCACCCATGAAAGCTGGCATTAGCAAAGATACTGTAAGAACATCAACTTGGATTCCAATTCCATTAAGAAGGAAGTAGAAGAAAGCACTTGTGAAAGGTACTCCAACATAACTTGTCAGAGCCATGTCACGACCAAAGGGGACCCAAGTAGTGTCATCATACCATGTGAAGAAAGCACCGTATCCATTCTCAGCAATATAATCGGTTACTTTAAGCTGGAACCAAGGATCAAATGCACGAACGATTGGCTGAGCGTTAAAGAGGGGTTCAACACGTAGTAGGAGTGCTGTTGTGAATATTATAATCAGTGTCACAACAAGCATGACAGAACCACGTGAAATCTTTGATTTTGGTCGATGGAATGCTTTCCGCAGAAATCTTCCAGTGGACCTTTTGATCTTGCCAAACGACATGTAGGATGCAGTCTCCGAGCTGTTTCAAACTATCTGCAGCGATTTTTTGATGTGCTAAAAAGGTTGCTGTTAATTGTAAATTCGTCCTACACCAAAAATACGTTTAGGTGTAGGAAGAGAGGTATGGAAAAGGATTTGACTCCATTTCCATCACTCTTTCGCTGATTTCATTGTATCTAAAGTGACTCGATGAATTCCTTGTATGCCGCTGCATCCATAAGGCCTGCTAGGTCAGCATCAAGGTTTGATGGTTTGAGCTTGAACATCCAGCCTTTGCCATATGGATCTTCGTTCACTATCTCTGGAGCGTCTTCCAATTCTTTATTCACTTCAACAATCTCACCACCAACAGGTGAGAAGATGTCTGATGATGCCTTCATGGATTCGACAAGCCCACACTCACTATTGGCTTCTAGAACAGTACCAACTTCAGAGATTTCAACAAAAGTAATCTCATGAAGCGAGTTCTGAGCAAAGTCTGTTATACCGACGACCACTAAGTCGTCCTCAACTTTAATCCATTCATGATCCTTGCTATATTTCCTATCATCTTTAACTTCGGTGTCGCTCATTAGGTCCACCTACTAGCTGGGATGAGCTTATGCGGTTTAAATGAGTTTGGTTATTGGGTCCGAAACGCTCCATAGACATTGGTGTCATAAAATGGCCATGTTGTGACCTCTGCTTTTCTCATTCTTCCTTTGATATCAATCTCAACAGTATCGCCTACAGCAACTGAACTAGGCTTAACATAAGCGAGAGCGATTCCCTTGTTCAGTATTGGTGATAGACCTCCACTACTGACCACTCCAATTTCAACTCCATTGAGAGTTACTGGATACTGTTCCCTTGGAATTCCACGATCGATCATAACCAAACCAATTCGTGTCTTTCTAACGCCATCTTCATCCTTATGGTGTTTCACGACATCGTATCCTATGTAATGTGGTTCTACCTTGAATTTCACAGCGTATGGAATTCTTGCCTCAATTGGTGAAGTTTCCTCATCCAATTCGTGGCCATAGAGAACGAACCCAGCCTCGAGTCTTGTTGAGTCTCGTGCCCCAAGCCCACAGGGTTTTACTCCGAATTCCTCACCTTGTTTCAATAGTTCATTCCAGAAGGAAATTGCTTTCTTCTTGCCTTCATCATTGAAAGGAGTGTCTAAAACGAGGATCTCTACGCCATCTTCACCTGTGTAACCAGTTCTGCAGAGATAACAATCATATCCAGCAAGTTTGACTCGATAGCAAGAGAATCTACTATATTCGCTAACATTTCTGTCAGCTATTTTTTGAATAAGCTGAATTGCCATAGGACCCTGAACAGCAATCATGGTAATTTCCCGAGATTTATCAATAACATCAACATCAAAACTGGGTGCGTGTTTCATCAGATGACCATGTATCTTGGGCCCATTTGATGCATTTGTTATCCAAATATACTCATCCTCTCCAACTCTGTAAAGAGTTAGATCATCGCGAATTCCACCCAGCTCATTTAGACAGATGGTGTAATGACCATCATTCACTTTCAACTTGCTAACGTTATTCGTCGTGAGTGTCTGGAGAAACACCTGTGCTTGTGGCCCTTTTATAATAAAACGAGACATGTGACTTGTATCAAAAATCCCGACGGTGTTCCTTACTGCCATGTGTTCATCTCGGATGTCTGAATATCGAACTGGCATCTCCCAACCAGCGAAAGGAACCACATCACCATGTTTAACGTGCCAATCATAGAGATGAGTACGTTTTAAGTTATCATTCATACTAAAGCACCGCTAAGATTGTTCTAGAGGCGCTTGAAGCTGATTCAGTTACCATTTTATTTCCTTCTATCGGGCTATACAATTAGAGGTGCCTTCACTTGAGTCACATCACAAATGTCAGCATAGGTGGAATAATAGTAGGACCAAGCAATCCTGTTCGTTTGATGAGTGTGATTAATTTATCACCAGAGTCATTCTACAAGGAATCTGTCGCGGATAGTGTTGATAAGTTTCATGAGATGCTTGAAACTGCATCGAGGGAGGGAGCAGATATAATTGACATTGGCGGTGCCTCTTCAGCTCCAAAGGAAGTTTATGGAACGTCTGATATTTCAGCCGAAGAAGAATTAAAGAGAGTGACTCAAGCACTTGACTCTATCAATGTTTCAGAATATCCACCACTCTCAATAGATACAACATCATCGAAAGTTGCAAGGGTTGCATTGGACCTTGGCGTTTCAATGGTTAATGACATTTCAGGACTCCATGGTGATGCCAAAATGGCAGAACTTGCTGCGGACCAAGACGTTCCTATTGTTCTGATGGCAAACTGCAACATGCCATGTAAAAATATACAAGCCTCACTGAATTCTTTGAAGGATAGTCTAGCAATTGCAGAGAGCGCAGGAATCAGAGAGGAAAACATAATCCTAGACCCTGGAATTGGTTTTGGAAAACCTCCAACAGTGGATGTAAAGATTCTTCAAGAATTAGATCTCTTTGTGAAACTTAATCACCCATTACTTGTGGGTGTTTCAAGAAAGGCTTTCATTGGTCATTTGCTTGATGAGTCCAAACCCGAAGACCGATTGATTGGTTCAGTTGTAGCTATAGCTATTGCAGTGATGCATGGAGCTGATGTCATCAGAACTCACGATTTGAGAGAAACAAAGGCGGCGGTTCGGATGGCAGAGAACTTTCGTAAGGCACTAAGACATGATTAACTATTCTGGTGAGCGAAGTTGAGATGGGGTGACTGGTGTCCAAAGTATTTGAAAATTGTGCAAAGATTAGATCTTGATTCTGATGCAGACAGAGAGTCTACAGAGGTGCTCACATCAATACTCGAACCAATTAACCCCGACCCACTACTAAAGAAGCTCTATGATTGTATATCGGGGAACCAGGTGCTTGTGTGTGGTGCAGGTCCATCATTGAAACGACATATTGAGTGGCTAATGAAGAATGAAAATCTAGCAGATTATGTAGTTGTTGTGGCTGATGGAGCCACCTCAGTCATGCTTGAACTCGGTGTACATTGTGATGTAGTTGTAACAGATTTAGATGGCAATATAGAGCATCTGAAAGAAGCGAAGAGTCGTGGTGCGCTTCTCATAGTTCATGCCCATGGTGATAATATCGAACGTGTAAAGTCTGTTGTTCCCGATTTGGGAAACATTCTTGGTAGCACACAGGTTGAACCAACTGACAGAGCGTTCTTGTGGGGTGGGTTTACAGATGGGGATAGGGCTTGCCATGTAGTTTGTGAATATATACCAAGACGAATTGTACTAGCAGGTATGGATTTTGGAACAAGAGTAGGAAAATGGTCTAAACCGGGGCATGAAGGTCATTTTCCTGCAAATGAGAGAAAGAGGATTAAACTAGAGATAGCTGAAGAGCTCATCTCTAGTCTTTTGAACACTACAAGAATAGAGCATGTATTCCTATCATGATCTATTGTCAGTACATCTCATGACTAGAAATGGCTCTTTACAGGAGACCTGCTTTGATATTCCAGAGATAGCTGAAGACTAGAAAAGCTACACCAGCCATTATCATTCCTAGTATCATGAGTCTAGTTGCATATCCGGGTTGGAAGACATACTTTGAACCATAGTACACTAGTCCAAGGCCAACAACACCTACTAGAATAATCACTGACGCAACAATGCCCTCCATTCCTAATTGCTGGTCAATCCCAGGAGCAATTAGAATTGGCGCGCCACTTTGACTACCTGCAATGGCAGGAGGTGTACGGACTAAAGTGTAGATATTACCACCGAGAACAAACAGTATAGCAAGGAACATTATACCAAAGATGACTGTGTCCGGAGGACGCGTAGGCATTCCAAAGCGGGGCCTAGTAAGTCGCACTCTTGGTTTTACTATGAATCTCGGCCACCAAGGTTTCACATATCTTACCTCGAGCGGTCCACATTTTGCGTCTGCTTTTAAGACTTACGCGATATGCAATGTTGTACTAGTATGGAATACTTGTGCCACAATGGCTATTAAATTGTGTAAATGATGGTGATAATGGATGAGAAACGAGGAATGAATAGATGTCCAGATTGATGATCATCACAGAGAAGCCGATGGCAGCAAAACGTATTGCTTTTGCTCTGGACGAAAGAAATGCTCCCACTGAGGTCAAAAAACGAGGTGCCTCCTATTTCGAGTGTAAGAGAGAGAATGATAATCTCATCGTTGTGTATGCACTTGGACACCTATTCGAGCTCAAGCAGACTGAGAAGGGTTGGACCTACCCACGGATGGATGCCTCATGGGTCCCAAAGTATGAGGTTGAGAAAAAAGCCACTCAAACGAAACCAATAATCAGTCTAATCAGAAGTCTTGCAAAAGAGGTCGATAATTTCGTTGTTGCAACCGATTATGATATTGAGGGGAGTCTGATCGGATATCTTACATTGAAACACGCCTGCAAGGCAAATCCAGAGGAAGCCTATCGAATGCTCTTCAGTACTCTTACTGAGTCAGAGGTTCAAAACGCTTTTGTCAATATGTCGAACTCTCTGGACTTTCCAATGATTGAGGCTGGTCAGGTAAGACATGAGATTGATTGGCTATACGGAATCAATCTCACTAGAGCGCTGACTCTTGCGATTAAAAATACGGTTGGATGGTTCAAGATAGTTTCTACAGGACGGGTTCAAGGACCAACCCTTTCGTATGTAGCAGAAAGAGAGCAAATGATTAACGTCTTTGTCCCTTGTCCGTTTTGGATAATTCATGTAAAAACTAGACATATGGGTACAGAAATAGAACTGGAATATTCAAAGAAACGCATAGATATCAAGAGTGATGCCGAGAAAATTGTTAGGGCATTGGATGAGAATAATGCTCATGTCGACTCAATAAACAGTAGGACAACAACGCAACTGCCCCATCCACCATTCAATCTTAGTGCTCTCCAATCGGAAGCCTATCGGCACTTTGGTTTTAAACCAAGCAGAACACTTGCCATCGCACAGTCGCTCTATCTTGATGCGCTCATCTCGTATCCTCGAACAAATAGCGAGAAACTACCCCCAACTTTAGACTTGAAAGGAGTTCTCAATGGGCTTGGAGAGTTGAAAGATTATGCCTCAATGGTGAAGCGTGTGATAAAAGCCGGCAATTTCAATCCCGTTCAAGGAAAGAAGAGCGACCCTGCTCATCCGGCAATACATCCAACAGGGTCTAAGGCAACAAAGCGTCTAACACCCAGCGAGAGGAAATTGTATGATCTGATAGTCAGAAGATTTCTAGCCTTGTTTGGTGATGCTGCAGTAAAAGAACATCTTCGTGCAGACATTAGGCTCGAGGAGCATCTTATGTATCTTAGAGGGCTTAGAGTTCTGAAGATGGGGTGGATGGAGTTCTATGGACCTTATGCTAAGACAAAGGAGAAGGAGCTTCCTGAAATATCAGAGGGAGACCTAGTTCCACTGGGTCCTGTAAGTTTTGAAGAGAGATACACTCAACCTCCGCCAAGGTTCAATCCATCTAGTCTGTTGAAACTATTGGAACGAGAAAACTTGGGAACAAAGGCAACAAGAGCGGGAATTGTAGACTCTATCAAGTCCCGAGGATATACAATCAATGAGAATTTCGAACTATCTACCTTGGGATATGCTCTGTATGAAACCCTAGAGAAATACGTACCAGATATTCTATCTTCAGATTTAACACGTCATCTGGAAAATGAGATGAATGATATCCAGCAGAAACTAAAGAACAAAGATGAGGTCTTACTAGAAGCAAAAGAAGAGCTTCTGAAACTGCTTGATAATTTCAAGAGTCAGGAAGAGGGCATTGGAGATTATCTAGTCCAAGGTCTCCAAAGGTATTGGAAGTCCAAAGAGGAACTCGGTGCATGTCCAAAGTGTGAAGATGGTATTCTTCGAGTGATAAAGTCGGCAAAGACAGGGAAAAGGTTTGCTGGATGCTCTAACTACAGTGAAGGGAAGTGTGACCAAACGTTTCCACTGCCACAAAAGGGGGATCTGACTCCCTTGGATAAGATCTGCCCTTATTGCGAATACCTAATGTTTCAGGTGACATCAGCACGCAGAAAGTGGGAAACGTGTATCAATTGGACTGAATGTCCAGGAAGGAAAGATGAACTCAAAGAACTGGAGGAGAGGCGTGCGAAAAAGGCAGAGAACAAGGAGAAGGAGGATGAAAAGTGAGTTCCTGTTCAATTTGTGGTCGAGTAGTTGTGGGTGGGAGTGTCTTCTGTCACTATCATAAGGAGGCATTGGACAATATTCGTTCATCATATGAGAATTGGAGAAAAGCAAGTGATGTGAGTTGGAAGGAATATATTCATTTGCTCCGCCAAATAGATGAGACCGGTCGTTGGGTACGTGAGGTGGCTGAAGAGATCAAGTTAGAAGATGATTCTTCAGCACCGACATGAGTTCCAACATTTGTTCTCGAGTGAGTGAGGTCATTCCGACAACAAGCATACAAGTCTGGTTGGTCCATGAAGCCAATCTCTCTGCGAGTGTTCGTACTAACGTACTCTCAATCTCCGTAGTGAAGAATCCAACTGATGTGGGTTCAGAACGACCATGCCCTGCAGGAATAGCCATGGCAGACAAGCCAAGTCTGAACTGTTTTGAATCCGAGATTAGTACTAGAATGCCATTTGTCATGTTCATAATGCGTACCTTGATTGTCCCTGCAGAAGTGTCTGCAGAAAACTCTGTAATATCATCAAACTCCATAGCTAATCAACAACAGAATGAAAAGGAAGGATAAATGACTAACGAAAATGGTGGTTGGAAACAACAGGATTATCAAGGCACCGACTGGAGGGTGTGTAGAGCCCGAATGACTGAAGATTCCTCAAGCTATATGGACTTTTTTCCGTATCCTGAAGCGCGTGACGGACAAGAGGATATGATGAAAAAGATCGAAGAGTCGGTCAAGGCGGGCGTCCACATTTGTTCAGAGGCACCAAATGGTTTTGGAAAGACTTGTGTAGCATTGAGTAGCGTATTGCCTTGGGTGAAGGAAAATAAAGGAAAGATATTGTATTGTGCACGCACGCACAGACAACTTGACCGTGTTATGGAGGAACTTGAAGAAATTTCAGGTAACAAAGATGTTTCCGGTGTTTCTTTCCGTGGGCGAAGACATATGTGTTTGAACTCATTTGTGCTTGAGAATGCTGATTTTGTCGCCCCAATCTCTGAGGTTTGTGGACAATTAAAAGCAACTGGAAGATGTTCATACTTTGAGAATCTTCGTCGTGCTGGGAATCCTGAAGATCTTTTAGAAGATATGCCAAAGAAAGTGCTTTCAGCTCCTGAGATTGCAAAGATTGCTAGTAACAAATCGCTATGTCCGTATGAATTAGCAAAGCGACTGGCAAAGGTAGTCGATGTTGTGTCTCTTTCGTATCTCTATGTCTTTGACCCTTGGATACTTGAGGTGTTCATCCCTGACTTAGAAACAGCGCCCTCAAAAATGGTACTAATACAAGATGAAGCACATAATGTTCCTTCTACAGCATTGGACTCAGCTAGTGATTCATTGACTATAGGAACAATAAGACAGGCACTCCGAGAGGCAACAACCTACAATGATGAGCCTTCCAAGGATTTCATGCGTTCATTGGCTAAAACGGTTTTGGAACTCTCTTCAGATATGAAACAGATTGAGGAAAAATCAGTTAATCCTCGCAATATAGTTGAAACTACTATTAGAATAGCTCAGCTTGAACATCAACCACAGATACTAGCTCATATGAAAGAATTGGGAACAAAAATTAGACGAGGCCTTCTAAAAGCTGGCAAGTTTCCACGTTCTTCAATTCACCGAGTGAGCGAGTTTCTAATTAGATGGTTGAGATGTGCAGAAAGAAAAGACTATGCATTCATATTAGCTTCCAGTCGAGGGTATGGAGAAAGTAGGAGAGTTTCATTGGACCTTGTTGCATTAGATCCGACATCAGTCACCGAGGGTGCCTTGAGCATGGTGCATAGCTCAATTGCGATATCTGGAACAATTTCACCGTTGGATGCATATTCTGAAATGCTAGGATTCGGACCAGATGCTGTAAAAGCAACTTTTCAAAGCCCATTTGCCAGAAAAAACAGACTAGGTCTAATCATCAGTGGTTTAGACACATCATTTCAGAACCGTAACAAATCAACCTTCGAACGCATAGTAGATCATTGTGCAGCTGTGGTAAATGCTACGCCAAGTAATACTGGAATCTTCACCTCTAGTTATTCCATAGCCAATGCTTTGATTGAAGCTGGTCTAGAAAAACGCCTCCGGCGTAGGATGTATGTGGAAAAGCCAGGAATGAAAGGCGTAGAGAATGACAAGTTGATTAGTGATTTTAGAAATGAGGGAAACCGTAGCGGAGCAGTGCTTCTTGGTGTGCAAGGTGGTCGAAACTCTGAGGGTGGGGATTTCCCTGGTACGACTATGGAGAGTGTAGTTGTTGTAGGAGTTCCATATGCGAAACCAACTCCAAGGATGGAGGCACTCATAGACTATTATGATTCAAGATTTAATCAGAAAGGTAGGGATTATGCCTACGTGCTTCCAGCAATGACTCGCGCAATTCAAGCTGCTGGTAGACCAGTGAGAAGATTAGATGATAGAGGGGTGATTGTCATGCTTGATCAAAGGTTTGGTACTCCATATCTGAGTAGATTCATTCCATCTTGGTTATCAGATGTCACGCAAATAATTCCAGACGATCCTGAAGTGACTTCACATCAGGTTGAGAGTTTCTTTATTCTCTAACAATCATTGGTCAATATGCAATCTAGTGACATCTCTCCGAGCAGAATCGCTCGAGCTTCATCTGTAGAAAGCTCTCTTTCACCTCGCGTAAATCTTTGTACAAACAATTTCAAAGACTTCACATACCCGGCTTTTGGTGAAAGGGCTGTATCATTCTCCTCGCGTGGTCGTCCAGTTCTTCCGGCAATGATTATTGCAGATGACTGATCAGAAGTGATGCCTCTGAATAGTGTTGTGCGATGTTCATTTACAAGCTCAATGTTCAGATTAGGGAATTCTTGATCCATGGTTCGGAGATAGAGAGTTGAGAACAATTTCGAGCCAGTTCCTGTGCGTACTATTGTTTTACATTTTGGGAAAAGACGAGATATATATGACTCCAGACGAGAGGTCAAGCGAGCTGCAAATACTGGAGTTGTGAGTGAGTCTTTGAAAAGAACAACTCCGTCAACAACTAGAGCTACACCAAAACGCATTCCGGGGTCTACTCCTATTGCGGCAACCATTGGATTCTGAACGTCATATAATTTAGCAAGAATCTCGATTGATGTGAAATCTGGGTCCATTAATTCATTAACAATAACAATGGTGTCATGATTGTTGAAGTCTTCTAATGTTGTTACGACTACTTTAGCGTCTTCACACCGAGAATCACCAGGTGGGCAAACTTCAAACTTGAGGTCGAGTTTTTTCAAAAGCTCGATGACAAGATAGAGCACCTTAGGATTCTGTGTGGCAATTGCAACCTGCCACCTAAGCATGGTATCGGTCCTTCTAGATATGCTTATCACTTGAGTGTGACGACAAGAAGTCAAGTGGGATTGAATTTGATTCTTCCGTCTGGGGTATCGTTGCTTGATCGGATTCTTAATGGCGGTCTCCACACTGGATTTTTCACACATGTTTATGGAGATGCAGCTTCAGGAAAAACCACCCTTGCGCTCCAATTCGTAAAAAATGCACATAGACTCAATTTGGGAACAATCTATGTGAATTCTGAAAATACATCACCTGTAGAACGACTTGAACAAATGACTGCTCAATCGTTCAGTGAAATTCAGAATATGGTGAAAATTCTTGCTCCGAGAGGGTTTAATGAACAAGGCGCATTGATTGATGACCTGGAGTTGTATTTACGAGAGAATACAAAGCTCGTCATAATTGATACACTAACTAGATACTATAGACTAGAATTGGTAGATAAGAAGACAAACTATGCAAAACATAGAGAGCTGAACAGGCAAGCTGGGGTGTTGAAAGGACTTGCAAGGAATCAGGAGGTTGCAGTATTAGTATTGAATCAAGTTAGAGCACAAATTAAAAGCATTGATGATTTTGAGCCTGTTGCAAAGAATATCTTAGATTATTGGTCAGATTATACTATCAAATTACGCGTCGCACGAGAACCAGGTGAGAGGATCATTAAAAGAATCGTGCCCGAGGGAGAATATTCTGATGGAAGACTCTATCTCATCGAGAGCGGGATGTCGCCTGATAAGCCCCATGAGAAAGAGTGAAATTGGTTAGTTCGACGGCAGACACGGAGTATTGCTAAATGTATGAGGAACTGGCCATCTTTGAACTATCAATCTGGCTTGGATTAGCTGCATGGATTGCCAATGCCACTCCTGTATTGGGTGGTGGAGGAAAACCCATAGATGGAGGTAGAAATTTTCGCGATGGTCGTCGCATATTGGGCAAAGGTAAAACAGTCCGAGGGTTCGCTGTCGGGATATTCTTTGGTACACTTACTGGCATAGTGCAGTTTCTAGCAGCTCCGTATCTAAGACCATTACTTTCTCAGTTTGTCACAATAACACCAGAGATGGACTATGTGTTAAGTATTAGTGTCCCAGTAGCATTTCTCTTGTCACTAGGAGCTCTCACTGGTGATGTGATTGGTTCTTTTATTAAAAGAAGGGTGAATGTGAAGAGTGGTGATCCTTCACCATTTCTTGACCAAGTGGGGTTCATAATTATGGCATTGATTTTTGCATTCCCATTAATGATGCCAAGCCCAATCTTTGTGATGATTCTAATACTAACCACATTGGGAATACATTGGCTTAGCAATGCGTTGGGCTATCTGCTAGGACTAAAGAAAAACCCATGGTAGATATGACCCAAGGAAAACCATAAAAGGTGACTAAAAAACACTATTCCATCTACATCAATTCCACTGGAGTACTACAATGTCCACGTGATTTGATGAGTGCTCAAGTTTCTATAAACCGGAGTAGTCCTAATAATGATGGTCAAGGATTGCATGCAATCAGAAGTAGTTTACGTATCTGTGCCAGGAACCAGAGAAGATGTTCTTCAACTTATGGCTGAAAAACAAATCAATGGTGTTCCCGTGGTAAAGAAGGGGACAAAGCAGCTAGTAGGGATTGTAACTAGAACAGATCTTCTTCAAAAAGCAGATGAGAATCAGTTGGCAATGCTCATGGTAAGGGACCCTGACACCGTCACTCCTAGGACTGACATTAAAACAGCTCTTAAGATAATGATTGAGAAGAAATACAGAAGACTTCCTGTTGTTGAAAAAGATGAACTTGTAGGACTGGTTTCGGTTCCTGACATCCTCGGAGTCACTCTTGAAAAAGACAAAAAATATGGTTCAATGGAAATAGCAAACTTTGTTACTAGGTCAGTGAATGCTGTCTGGGAGAAGACTCCGCTTCCACTCTCATACATGATAATGGAGATGGCTGGTAAAAATGGACTAGTTGTGCTTGGTGAGAGCGGCGGTGTGACAGGAATGATTACTGTGAGTGATTTTATTCGCCTCTCAGAAGTCACAGTTGAAAACAACATCTCACAGACATTCAGTGGCACAGATAGTGCAGTCGATTGGGGATGGACTTCGAAAGATTTCCTTGTTGTGACTAAGAAACTACTTCGATTACCGGGTAAGGCAGTGGAGGATGTGATGACCAGGAACATCATTAGCTTTACCGAGATTACTACTGTTTCTGAATGTGTCAGGACTCTTCGAAATGAGGAGATTGATCAGGCACCTGTATTGTCTGTAACTGGAAGTCTTATCGGTATGATTGAGGATCAAGAACTACTACTTCTGGCTCTTGAATCGCAGAGTGAGGACTAAGATTCGAAGAAATCAGTCAATGACGTCTGTTCTGAAACGAAAAGAGAATCTAGAGAGACTTTAATGAGTTTCAGTCGTTCTTGTAGATATTGATCCAAGCCATGTTCTTCGATTATTTTTCGAGTCACTTCTAGGTACTTGGAGATGTTCTTCTGCCTCACTGTTAATGAGAGACTGTTTCCACATGTACAAATACCCGACAATGGGATTCGTCTGTAAATTCTTCGACATTTCTGACACTGAATCTTTTGTGTAGAGTATGCTCTCAGATTCCCTCGAATATCTCGGAAGAAATGGTGTGAGAGAACACGTTCAGCAACGTCTTTTGAGTCAACTGCAGAGATACGAGTTGCAAGTTTCAATTGAGCATTCAATTTCTCGTCCATGCTACCCAATATTTTGTACCTAGTGTTTTTTGGACCCGAGTCAAAAGATGATGTGCTATGTGTGAATCCAAACCCCTCGTATTGTGCAGCTGAATTTAGCCGTGATGCAATTATGTCAACTAGTTTCTCCACATCCTTTGGAGGCCGCGCATCTGCAACCATTTTGTAAAACTCAGCAGGATATCGTCTACAGACTTCCATGTTGTGACTCTCATCGTCGACCTCGGTTGGCTTAAGAATGACAGATAGGACCAGAGGAGCGTCCATGAGCCCACCTCTTCCAGCTGGAAGATAGTTCTTGGAAAAGTTTAGTAGCGCGTCAAGAACCAATATAAGCGCATCCTCATCGCCGTCACAGTTTCTTCTCTTTGCTGCATGCCAATAGGGATGTGCATAACAAACACTTGCATTGGTGAATCCAATAATACGACCAATTATCCCCGCTGATGTGTGAGGAGCAAGACCAATTATGAGTTGGCCAATTACATCTTCTTGAGCGTCGAACTTGTAATATCGGTCCAGATTGAATATCTTTTCTAGACAATCATCAACGAACCTGCCGACTCGTACTAGGTACATTGCACAGTTCTCTGGTACTACTATATCCTGAACCTTGAGTTCAACTACTTGATCATCGGAAACCAGAGGCGCTCCCTCTTGATCTGTAATGTAGCCTAATTGGTGTAGACGGTCGATTGGAGTTCCAATCTCTCTTGGAGTGAAGTGTGTCAGTGGAGCATCCGTTGCATCAAAGCGAGCAGTGCCATCGCGATAACAATAAACATCATGTTTGGCACGAAGAATGCCTTTTCCAAGATACTCAGGAATCTTATAGTCACTAGTGAGACCTAGTACACCACGGACACCATGTGCCTCATATTCCTTGACTTCAGTCTTGACACGATTGACCAGACTCGTTATATCTACCAATACTTTCTTCGTCACCCGTATCAAGTTCACGTCGTGACTAAATTGACACATTCCAGTGTTGGAATCAATTGGTCGTCCGCAGTTTTCATGAGAACACCAAGGTTGAATATCTGTATGTACTCCGCATTTTGTACATCTTGACTCAAAGGTTTCAGACGAGCATTTCGGACATACTCTAGAAACCATTTCAAGTTCTACGCCATTGGATTCAGGGATTTCAAACTCAGCCATGTTCTCTTCGAATGAGGCAAGTGTCGAGATGTGCTCTACGCTCTTTGCCACTTCTTCAATTCGACGTTCGGTTCCTTTTGTACGACCAACAGGGAATAGTGCCTGAACTGGTGGTTTCATCCTTCTTTCTTCAGCTTTTTCAGGTCGGCCCATCCTTGCTCCAATGGAGAAACCAACTTTATCCATCAGTTTTACTGAAGCCACAGAATTCATCAGATCAAGGGATGATTCTCCCTTTGGGTGCGAGTCCTTCTTCCCAAGCTGTGCAAGAATTGATACTGAGTCATCGGTTAGATGTATCTTCTTATTGTTTGAAGTGACTGTGTGTGGTATTGCAGCTTTTTCCAGCACGCTCTTGTATTTTGATTTGAAAGGTAGAATCATTGTGCTTTCTTTGATGGTGTATTTTGCGAGAAGCCACGATCTCAAATCTATGGCTTCTTCAGGAGTAAGAGCCATCCAACGATATAGATAGAAGGGATGAAGTGGAATCTTCAGCTTCTTTGACAGATGCACAGCTTGGGATGCGCTTGGAATCCGCATGAGTGGTGAGTCTACGAGCTGATTAACATCTTCAGGGGTCAATTCTGATTTAGAAAGATGTTTTTTCAATTCATGCAATCCGATTTTAGATACTGCGTGATCTAGGTCATGTGACCACCATTCTTCACAGTATCCTGCGGGAACCAGTGGATGATTATTCTCAAGGAACTCACCTAGTGCAACAAGAATATCACCAAGGTATAGAATTTTCTCAACCTTTCCCTCTAGCATTCGTGCTTCATTGACACTACAAACTCGTACAACGGAACCATCGTTGAGACGAACAATAGGTCCTTCAATAGAGTCAACCGGGGTAACTATGGAACCCTTTCCAGGTCGCTCAGTTCGAATGTGAGTACCAGGAGCAAGAAACTCTTCTACTACGTACATAGTTGCTGGATGAACCCCAACGCCAGCAAGTCCAGTATTTCGAGACCTGCCATATCTAAGTCTGAACCCGCCAATATGTGAGGGGTGAGAAAACACAGGACGTCCACCTATGACATCAGCCAAGTAATCAAATTTCGGCTCAAGTTTCTTATCTAGTGTATCTTCCTCCTTGCTGGATACAACCTTCGACATTCTAGTGGAGAGTTCATCAAGCCATTCCCAGCCGCTGATTTGGATGCCGCTCACAATCTTTGCCAGCTTCACCGCTCTTCCGACAACGCCATCACTGAGAACGAGGACAGCTCCTCCACGGACCCTATTTGTTTCAATACGTTCTAGATCACGACTTCCTGAAACTTCGAACTCTTCGGTTGGCTCACCAGTCAACATTATTGGCAGTCGTGATGCGGCAAATTTAATCAAGTCAGGGTAGACTGGATATTGAAGGTGAACTAATCGAGCGTAGAGCTCAACTTCTTCCAAAGCACGTTCGGTTTCATCTACTGTCGCTTTGAACGCGGGTAGGTTTAGCACTTGACGAACATAATCTGCAACAAGTACAGTCATAGCAGCCTCAGTTCCACCTGCAGCTCGAATAGGTCCGGCAAGGTATAATGCTAGATACCGATCATCTCCAGAACCCCTAATGCGTACTTTGGCTATTCCTTCAAGAGGTGCCGCAGTGATGCTTTCCGTGAGAATTGATAGTGCGACTCGGACGGCTTTGTCTGCAGCTTTCTCTGCATCTTCAAATTGACCAAGATTTCCCTCAGCAATTTCTTTTGCTATGGCAAACGCAACTTCTTCACGAGATCTTCCTTCCTGTAACTCACGAATACGATTTGCAACACCTTTGGGACCCTCCAGAGTGGCCTCGACTCGTGCCGCCACATCATGTGCAGGAGGTATCTCGACTCTTGTTGTCGGGTCATATCCTTGTAGTCGAGCTGTTTCTGCAATGGCATAAAGAGTATGCACTTCCTCATTTATCATACTGAAATATTGCTTGTAGAAGATACTGTGTTCGGGAAGACTTAGGTCAGGTTCGGTCACAACAAATCATCAACTCTCTGTCATGATTGTGTATTTTGTGTTTCGCTTGGTGAAACCTTGAAATTCACCAAGCTCGTGCTTGTTGAGGAGATTACTTTAAAGCGATTGGACATGACCATAAAATAGTCTACGCCACTATATGGATAACAGAAGGTGACTCACTTGCTTACTCTTGAAGAAACGATTGAACTGATTTTGAAACATAGATCCGATTATGAACGTAAAGACATATTGACGATGATTGAAGAGAAAAGGGAGGAACTTGGACGTGAGGTGATTAATGACGAGTCAGCTGCAATGATAGTGGCTAGGGAACTCGGAGTTGATCTTCATCAAATTTCACCCAAAGCGCGCCAGAGGATTGAGGACATTACTGAAGCGACAAGAAATATCGCTCTCACTGCAAGGGTATCCAACATTGGTACAGTCCGAACATTCACCCGAAAAGATGGCGGAGGAGAGGGAAGAGTCGCCAGCATAATGGTTACCGACGAAACCGGTACTATCAGAGTTGTTCTATGGGACGACCTTACAAATGTTGTTTCTGAGAATGGTGTTTCTGTTGACGATATTATTCAGGTACGTGGTGCATATGTGAAAAAAGGACTTGGAGATACATTGGAACTGAACATGGGTAGGATGGGACAGATTAGAGTCTTGGAAGATTATGAGATTGATGAGCTTGGAATTGATTTTGGTGATTCATCAACCTTGGACCAAAAAATCGGAGATCTGAAGGAGGGCCTTTTCAACGTTAGTCTGAAAGTGAAGATTCAACGAGTATTTCAATTGTCTACATTTACTAGACAAAGAGATGGTTCTGAGGGGAAAGTGCTGAGCATTATTGGGGCTGATGAAACAGGATCAGCCAGACTTGTTTTTTGGGATGAGAAAGCCGCAGAAATGGAGGAGGCTGAAGAGGGTGAAGTGATCCAACTTCGGGGAGTAAATACGAGGTTGAATCGAGATGGTAGTGAAGTTGAAGTGCATGTTGGACGTGCAGCTTCAATGGAGAGGGGGTTAAAAGAAAAAATCAAGGCTGTGGAAGCAACACCATTTGAAGGCGGGTCGGAACCTCTTGGATTGAAGAATATAGCAGATCTTACAACTGGCATGTGGGATGTAGATATTGAGGGGAAAGTCGTCACGGTCTATGATGTGACCAACTTCACAACCAAGGATGGACGAGATGGACAAGTTAGAAACATCATTCTTGCAGATGAGTCAGGCAAGACTCGAGTCACTTTTTGGAATGAGGATGTTGATAAGATAGAGGACATTAAGGAAGGTGATGTCATTAAGATTCTTCACGGATATGTGAAAGAGGGGTTCAGAGGTGGTGTGGAATTTCAAGTCGGTCGAAAGGCAGAGATTCATATCAACCCGAAGGGCTCAAAGCTTGAGGAACTGGATGTTTCACAGGTATCTCTCCAACCCATGGCGAAGGCTTCAAGGGTTCTGATTGGGGATATTAATGACAGTACAGAGGGAAAAAGCGTTGAAATTTGTGGCATAGTTGTGAATTTGAGTCAAACAATCACTCCAATCTATCAAGCATGCCCAAGTTGTAACAAGAAGCTTGATGAAACAAATGATGGCTATGTCTGCAAGTCCTGTGGAAAAGCCGATAAACCTGAACCTAGAATGCTATACAAGATAACTGTAGATGATGGATCAGGTTCTATCAGAGTCACACTCTTCGGCAAAGTTGGAGAAGAACTTCTTCAAATGACTGCAGAAGAAGCCAATGAAATGATTAAGAAAACCGGAAAAGGAGACCAACCGCTTATCGAAAATACAGACAAGGTTGTTGGAAAATATATAGCAGTCAACGGTCGTGTGAAGAAATTCCGAGATTCATTTGACCTTTCAGCAAGTAGTTTTGAGTTTGCCGACCCCGTGAGTGAGATTAAAAGGATGAAAGAAGGGATTCAAAAAGAAGTAGGTTAATGCGAGTTCTACGATATTAGTTCCACATTCTTTTATTAAAAGAACATATTATTCATAATTATAAAACATGAAGTGTTTGTGAAATACGTAATGAGTCCTGTTCGAATAGTAGTTGCAGAACGTAACTACCTAAGAGGTGTTCTTAGAGCATTTTTAGAGGGAAAGAAGAATCAAAACTATGTTTTAGGCTGTTTCAGAAACGTTCCTATTTCAATATTTGATGAGCTTGCACAAGAGCTTTCAAACTATTCTCACACACTTCGGTTTGGTGAACTCTATAAGATAAGAAAAAGGCTCTTGGAACAGCTCAAGACCAGTGAAGAAAAAACTCGTTGGAGTCCCTGGGCTCTTAGCAAATATTAACCAGTCTTTGAGATTCACTTACTTGTTTCGATGAGTGTTTCCATTCCTGAGAGGAAAGTATCTACATCAAAGCGGTTGTTGTAAAGGTAGAAGCTAGCTCGTACAGTCCCCTTCTTTGGATCTATTCCCATCTGATAGTGAAATGGTCCAGCGCAGTGCCAACCACTACGGACCATGACATTGAATTCATCGTTCAGAAAAGTAGCTACATCATGTGCAGACGTAACTGTGTCAATTGTAAATGTAACGAGTCCAGTCTTGATATTGATGTTATCTGTTCCAAGAATGTGGACATGTTCCATATCACGAAATCGTTCTAAGACCATTTCAAGCAGGGAACGTTCATGCTTCTCAATCTCATGCATTCCTATTGTCTGAAGATACTCCGCTGCTGCACCTGCTCCTATTGCACCAGCATAGTTCTGCAATCCTGCCTCGAATTTCTCAGGTGGGGGTAGATATTCAGGGAGTATCTTTCCATTCTCAAAACGAACATCACTAACAGTATCTCCGCCATAGAAACACATGTCCATGGATTTGAGATGCTCTAACTTACCATATAGAACACCCATCCCTGTTGGTCCGCACATCTTATGGATTGAGATTGCTGAAAAATCAACGTTCAGGTCCTGAACGTCAAGTGGATGGTGTGGTGCATATTGAGCATCATCACTCATGACCAAAGCTCCGTAATCATGAGCAATTTCGACAATTTCTTTCATCGGGGCAATTGTGCCAGTTACGTTGGAAGAGTGAACAATTGAAACAAAACTTGTATTGTGGTCTATTGTCCTCTTCCAATCTTCAATATCGAAAGTGCCATCAGGTTGTGCCTTCACAATAGCGATGCTTAGTCCATCTCTTTTTGCCCTTTCGATGAAGGGAAGTGAACCGCTATGATGTTCAAGGGATGTTGTAACAATCTTGGACCCCTTTGGTAGCTTTACTGAACTTGCAACAATATTCAGCGACTCTGTCGCATTTCTGGTCCAGATGCATTCACTTTCTTCAGCAGCATTCAAGAATTTCGCAATCCTCTTTCTGGCTTCACTATATGCATTAGAAGCCTCTTCTCCAAACTTGTGGATGCTTCGTCCCCCACAAGCAGGATATTGTTCATAGTACTCATCCATGGCATTGATGACCTGTTGTGGTTTTAGAGCCATACAAGCACTGTCTAGATACACTACTGGTTTATTACTGATAGTGCGTCGAAGAGCAGGAAAGTCGTTTCTGATTTTGATCCAGTTCACCATGCTGATCAACCCTTTACAAGTTGCCACCGGTAACCTCCTTTACCGAATTTCTTTGTGATTAATCCCTTTTCCACTAGCTGATTAGCAGCAGCTACAAATGTATCTCCCCCTGCACAATCAATGCAAATCTCGGTATATTCGTCAGTCCGTGCAATCTCGAGTATCTCTGTTGTTGTTAGCGAATCAGCAGATTCAAGGATTTTAAGCACACACTGAGCATTTTTAGTGAGGTCGGACATCGTTAGCCGAAGCGGAACAACCAGCAATAAGAAACCTTCGTAATAGGTCTGTAGGTCATTCAACAAAACGCTTAAATGAACACTCGAGCCGGTGAGCCCACTCTATTTCTTTCGGGGCTACTGCTCTGATATGTGCGAAATAGGTAAAGGGTGAATCTTCATGGGAAGAAGACGAAGGCAAAAGGTACGTCGGCGACCACAAAAACGCATTCCAGACGTGTATCCATGTCCAGATTGTGGAAATACAGCAATCAAGATTGAGCTTTATCGAGATAATGGTTTAGCAACAGTGAAGTGTGGGTCTTGTGGTCTTGAGATGACCGTTGATGAAGTCAACCCTCTGACCGAGCCAGTAGACATCTATGGATCATTTATTGATAGATTCTATGAGAGTCGAAAGGCCGAAGCCTGACACAGTACAACATCTAACATTCAGCAATGGTTATAAGCAGACTCAGTCCGGGGGCACAAGATTCTGATGCAGACTATTCAAACCTTCATTTCTATAGTTTTCATTTTACTTGCTGCACTGGGAATCCTTGCTCTTCTTCTTACTATGGGCTATATGGTCTATGGTGAAGAGGAAGAGGAATAAACAACGGGATGTTGCTCCCGATGATGAATTCAATTTTACGTACTGCGTTTGAAAATGTAGCACCGTACATATCCAATATGGAGTCTGTGAAGATTCTAGTTGAGGAGGTCGAAAAGACGACTAATTCTCTAGAGTCGATTTTAGGGGAATTGGAGTTAAGATTAGAAGACGCAGAAGTCACCTTAAGGACTGATATACGCATCTTGATTAACGAATGTCGACATTTGGGTGACAGGACGACCTCCAAATGAATGCATTTACTCCACTCAGTGAAGAGATAACCAGTTTCCTCAAGGCTAGTGGCATAGTTAGATTTACTCCAATTCAGGAAAAAGCTATACCCATTCTTTTCAGTGAGTCTGAGAACGTAATTCTTCTGGCGCCCACCGGGAGTGGTAAGACAGAGGCTGCTTTGCTGCCTCTTCTTCAGCGGTTGCAGAGAATGAAGGAAACTCAAGAGCTCTTCGGATTTTACATCTTGTACATCACGCCTCTAAGAGCATTGAATCGTGATGTGTTCAAGAGGATTGAGGATTTATGCAATCATTTGGGAATCAGTGTTGCAGTTCGCCATGGGGATACATCTCAATATGCTAGAAGAAAACAAGCTATCAAACCTCCAAACCTACTCATTACTACACCTGAGTCGCTCCAAGCAATTTTACCTGGAAAAAGATTGAGATATCATCTAAGAACAGTTTTTGCAGTCATCATTGACGAAGTTCATGACCTAGCTGACAGCAAACGAGGGATACAGCTTAGTCTAGGTCTTGAGAGACTTGATAGACTAGTTGGGAACCCAGTGCAACGTATTGGATTATCAGCCACTATAGGAAATCCTAAGGAAGTTGCATTGCTTCTGGGAGGATCTAGATCCGCGAATACGGTTTGGGCAGGCTATGGTACACGCAGAATGGACCTTAGAGTCGATGTCCCGGTTCCAACAGAGAAACATAGAGCACTGGCAAAGAAGATATCATACCCACCACATTCTGTTGCTCGTTTAGAGGCGATTATTGACCTTATCAGCAGTCATCAATCAGTAATTCTATTTACCAATACACGTTCATTTTCAGAAGTGTTAGGAGCAAAGATGAGGGCTGTTTCGCCCTCATTCGAGTTTGATGTTCATCATGGATCGTTATCCAAGTCTGCCCGGCTTAGTGCTGAGGATAGACTCAAGACTGGAGCTTCAAGAGCCATTATTGCTACTTCGAGTTTAGAGCTTGGGATTGATATTGGATTGGCAGACTTGGTAATACAATACTCCTCACCTAGGGAGGTGGCTCGGCTTCTTCAACGTGTTGGAAGAGCAGGACATGCAGTTGGTAAATCTTCGAAGGGAGTGATTATTGCTACTGTCAATCTTGATGATATAATCGAGTCAGGGGTCATCCTTAGACGTGCTCGTCAGAATAAGGTAGAGGATGCTGAAATACCTAGAAAATCGTGGGATGTCCTTAGTCACCAGATTGCCGGTGTGCTTCTTGATTTGGATGAACTTGAAAAAGATGAACTCTTGAAACTCATCTGTTCAGCATACCCATTTTCACAGATCACTTCAGAGGAGTTGGACACACTTTTGGATTTCATGAGTGAGAGAAAAGCCTTGGAAGTCAGTGGGATTGTGGTGAAAAAAGGTCCAAGAACCAGAGTTTTCTATTATAACCATCTTAGTACGATTCCTGATGTGAATCAGGTAAACGCAGTGGATCTGACAACACGCACTTCCATAGGAGTTCTTGATGAGGATTTTGTTTCATCTAATGTTGAGTCTGGATCAGTATTTGTGATTAGAGGACGCCCTTGGAATGTCATCAGAATAGACGAAGAAACTGGAGAGGTTTTGTGCGTTCCCGCTGGCGGGACTGATTCCGAGGCTCCTCGTTGGGTTGGAGAGATGATTCCTGTCCCATTTGAGGTTGCCTCTGAAGTCGCGAAGGTTTGGAACACAGTTTTAGATAAAGATCCAAAGACAGTGGGTAAATGGCTAGCAAAAGAATACGGAATATCTCAGGATTCGCTTGATTATGTGCTAGACGTTTTGAGAGAGAGTAGAGAATCCCTTGAGAAACTTCCATCAGAAGAATGCTTCGTGGTTGAGAGCTTCGAGTCTGGAATGGTGCTTCATGCTCCGTTAGGAACAAAAACCAATGAAACATTGGGGATTGTGATTGCATCACTCCTAACAACACGGTTTGGAGTCGAAGTAGCAGTAGAAAGAGACCCCTATCGAATTCTATTCACAGCTAGTAAAAGAATAGATCCAAATTGGGTCATAGATGTTCTTCGAGAGTATTCTAGCGAGCAAGTGTCAGTAATTCTTCGATTAGCAGTGAAACAAACACAGAATTTTGCTTCAAGGTTCATTCATGTCGCAAGAAGGATGGATATCATAAAGAAAGATGCAAAACAAAAAGATGTGCCTGTCAAGTATCTCATCAAATCATTAGAAAGTTCTCCAGTATTCCAAGAAGCTATGAGAGAAGTCTTAGATGACAAATTAGATGAGAGAAGAACTAGGCATATCTTTGACAAGTATTCCAACGGAGAAATCACTGTTCACCTAGTAAATACTGAAAAACCGTCACCTCTTGCGCGACTTATCATTGAAGAGAAAACTAGGTTTGAAGTCATGGGTGAAATTACTGATGAGAATGAAGTACTTCGAATGATGGAAGAACGATTACTCTCTACAAGATTCAGGCTTATCTGCATGGCAGAAAACCATTGGAACTCAGTTAGAACCCTGTCTACACTTGATGAAGTAATCATGTGTCCTATTTGCGAATCAAGGATGATTGCCGCAATATCACCAACTTCGAAGGATTTCCCCAAGCTATTGACAAAAAAGATACGTGGCGAAAAACTCACAAGAAATGAAGAAAAAGAACATAGAGCCGCATCACTTATCGCAGAGCTAGTTTCAAAATATGGTAAGACTGCATTATTGGTCTTGGCTGGAAGAGGAATTGGGGCAACCACTGCGTCAAGGATTCTCAAACCAAGCTTGAAGGATAGACTTGAGATTCTCAAGGCTATTGCCAAAGGAGAATTACAGTATGAGAGAACCAGACCGTACTGGTAATCAAAGGAAACCTATGATTGTATTCGCGGGTCGGAGCAATGTTGGTAAGAGTAGTATAATCCGCGCGCTTACTGGAAAGAGGGTGCGGATAGGTAAGAAACCTGGGAGTACTCGATGGGAGCTAATGATTGATTATGGTCCGATAATAATTGTGGATATTCCTGGGTTTGGGTATATGGCTGGACAAAGTAAGGCTCTAATAGAAGAAACAAAAACAAATGTAGTTCAGAAGCTTGAGGGGTGGAAAGATAACATAATCTTGGCAGTTTTAATAATAGATATTTCACTCTTCAAGGAGTTGTATGAGAGATGGTCATCTCGTGGGGAGATTCCTATTGATGTTGAGTTCTATAGTTTCCTATCTGAAATCTCCCAAAACGTAATCGTGGTAGCTAATAAGAGTGACAAAGTCAAGAAACGTGCCCTTCAGAATGAGATTGATTTCTTAGTGACCAAACTCAAAGAGGGGAGTTCAGGCAAAGATCCGACTGTTGTACCTACATCAGCTCAGAGGAAGCAGGGATTGTCGTATCTGGTTTCCATAATAGATGACTTGTTAATAGATCATGGCTTGGATAGACCACAATGGGCTATTACCTGATTTTCTTGAGTATATAGAAAGCTACACCTATTGCAAAGACCACAGATGAAATGATTAGCATTGGGAGAATTGCACTTGGAGCTTCAACGAAATCCTGTGACAACCAACCCATGATATTCATGAAGAGCCGTGCGTTATCAGCGGAGTAAAACCATTGAATACCAGTGTTTGGATAATCCAAATTTCTTCCTGTGAACATAAGAGTAGAACCACATATGACAACCCTACTTTCATTATACTCGAAAGCAGACAACCAAGACGGAAAAGTTCCGTTTATTGCAGAGTAGGAAAGCGGATCCTGTTCAAAGTCTGAAAGTGTCATATTCGGAAAGGAGTAGTTAGCCCAAGTGTTTGGTCCTCTTCTGAACTGTGCAAATGTAGTATCATAACCAGAGGCTATTCCACTCGATAGGCTCACTGGTTTCAGCGTGGCAGTCATAACATAGAGCTCGTTGATGTTCCTAAATATTGGATGACCTGTTTCCCAGGTGGATGTGTCCATTTTTATCATGTAGGGGTATGATGCATTGAACACAGTATGGTCATAATCAAACATCGTGTCAGCATAGAAGTCGTCAGTAGCAGTTACATTTATGCTGAATCTGACACCGGTGATGTTCAGGCCATCAAGAAGATCGTTGATTACTATATTGTCACCCATATCTTGCATCAGTGCGTCTGCCCAATATCTTGAGCTCTGTTCAATAGTGGGATCACCCAATAGAAACAATGAACTACCATTAGCTAGCATCTCAGCGATTCCATGAGCTTCTGCAGCTGTGAATGGTGAATTATCGTCAGGAGCAGCTATTATGAGAATATCAACATCGTTAAGAGTCGTGTCAGTCAGATCATCACCAGTATTGATTCGCACCATATACCTTGTTGATTCATTGACCGCATCAAGCATGAGTTTCAACCCTTCTTCAGCATCAAGGGGATCATGCTGTGGATTGTGGCTTGCATCATAGAGCACTAGAATAGGGTCTAGATCAGCCTGTGCTCTGACACCAGTCTGAAGACTGGATAAGAGAACCATTACGGTCACTACTACTGCAAGTATTCTTGTGGCATTCCTGAGCTGATTCATTTTGATATTCCGACCTTATTGCTCAGTCAGCGTGCCTGACCTTAGGCCGTGTTTTAAAGTTATCTTCACATGCTATTAATACTCAATCAGTTCGTCGCCATTCAACATACAGCTTTCGTCGCTCTGTATCAGTTGATTCTCGAGATTCATATTCGTTGCGAATCTCAGCGATTCTTTGTGCTAAGAGATGATAACACAAGTTTGCTTCTCTTGAGATGACCGCTTCCTGATAGAAACTCCTGCAGGTACAATATAATTCAGGAATGACAAAGTACTGACGACCGCGGCCCATGACAATCCAAGTCAATGATTCACTCGGATTGAACTTGTATTTGATGATCTTTCTTTCTTCCACAGCCCTTAGTGCTTTTACAAACTTCTTGCCATACTTGTCTTTAAAATACTCAATATCTTCTTGAGTGAGATTCTTCTTTGAAAGCCGTTTTACCTCGGATTGTGGAAGGGACATAATGTTCACTCTGTTTTCTTGTATAACCATGTTAAAATGTTGTATATTGGAAAGAAAAACAGCAATGGAAACGATTTTCGATGATAGAGGCATGATAGTCAAGTATGACGACCAATCAGTCCTTCTAATATCGGATATTCATCTTGGGTTAGAAGAAGAACTGGCTGAGAGTCGAGGTGTGCGAGTCCCCCCTCAGCATCCGGCCATGCTACAGAGAATAGAGAGATTGGTGAAGAACCATGAAATTACTCATCTAATGATTATTGGAGATGTGAAGCACTCTATTCTTACTGACAGTGATTATAATTGGGAAACCATTCCAGAGTTCATGAAGACACTAACTGAGTACGTAGAAACAACTGTAATTCCAGGGAATCATGATGGCGATTTGAAAGCGTTTCTTCCTCGAAGTGTCAACATAGCTGATGTCCGGGGTATGTTGATTGGACCCAAGAATGAAGAGGTTGGTCTTCTACATGGCCACTCTTGGCCCTCTGCAGATATTTTGGATGCAAAAATGATTGTCGTTGGACATAATCATCCAACAGTTCGGAGGATTAGAGATGCATCGGTTCCTGAGATTGGTCGTTCTTCAAGACGACGATATGCTGGAACCATATCTGTTGTTTTGAGGTCGAAATTGGACAAGAACTGTGTTAGAAGAGCGATAGGAGTGCTTGAGATTCCTGAGGATGTAATGTGTAGTTTAGTCACTCTTCCAAGCTTCAATGAGCTTCTATCAGGTATTTCGGCGAATCATCCAAAGTCTGCTTTTCTCGGACCCCTTTTTGAAAACCAATGTACCAGTCTTGCAGAGTCAGAAGTATACAGTGTTGATGGAATATACTTGGGATCTGTAAAATGGTTTCGTGAACGTTTCAACGAAATGATTAAATCTAATCCAACCGGGGACTGATTCGGACTCATGGGTCGGTGGTCTAGCTTGGTATGATTCTTGGTTCGGATCCAAGGGATCGCGAGTTCAAATCTCGTCCGGCCCACCATTACTATTTTTTCATAGACAGAGCATAAAGAATGATAGCTGCAGTCCCTGCAGGACCAATATCGACTATGGCATCCAGACTACGGCATTCTCCTAAGTCCATTTCCTTTCTTGAGAAAGAACTGTTACTCCCTGAGAGCACGATGGCTATCCTTTCTCCTGATTTTGACATTTCGGAGAGCTGACTCAAATCAAGACGCTCTTTTATGAGCACAGGAGATGTGATAAGCAATGGATGTTCAATACCAAGGACTTCTAAGACATCCTTCAAATCTGGTAAAACCATGAAGTTCTGTTTCATTTTCATTGCTAGACGATTTGCCTCAGGGACTCCTGCCTGCGCAGCTGACCCTTCTGCCTTGGAAACTACAAAGTTAGAATAACCAAGTCCGTACACAACTTGAGCTGTTTCGATAGTCTTTGATGCTGAATGAATATTGTGTAAGATCACATAGATATTCTTGAGCGAGTCAGACAATGTTCGTACAAACCTCCTGTGCGATTAGCTTAGATACTATTGGGGGAACACTCTCACCCACTTGATTGTATTGGCTGTCTGAAAAACCAGTGAAGACAAAGGAGTCTGGATAACTCATGAGTCGTGCATGCTCGCGTACAGTCAAGAGTCTGTTTTCGTAGGGATGTATATACCTAGAGAGGCCGTTTATGGAAGTTGAGAGTTGGCTAGGAAATAGGCGGACCCAGTTTGGCAGACTTCTGGCCTTCGAAACACGGAATCTTCTAACGCCTTGGCCCCAACGGGTTCTGGAAATAGCCTTCATTCTATCTTCAGAGATGGGGTAGTCAACATGGTTTGGAATATCTAACTCTGGATTGAAGATTTGGTTCAGCCCTAGAGGAGGAAGGTCACCAATTGCGTCCATGACAGTCGGAGGCTCTTTTCTGGGCGGTTTCAGTCTAATATTGCTGATAAAGACGCGAAGTCGTCTAGATGGATTTCCATGTTGATGAGCTCTAATCATGTTGATCTTGACATCATCAATACCAACACGTTCAAACTCTTTCTGGATTATCTCTCTACCGCCAGCATTGAGTAGTGCTGCTACATTCTCAATAACAAAGACTTGCGGTGAGAGGTCACCAATAATTCGGATTGCGTCTAGTAGCAGTTTTGCAGTTCCATCACCATAGACTCTCTCAACTGCAGATTTGCTACTATCAGGATTTGCCTTGCTGAACTCTTCGCATGGTGGTGATGCAATAATGATATCTGGTGCTCCATTCAGTGCTTCCTGGATTTGAATGGAATGAAGGCTATGAATATCAATCTGCCAAACATTTGAGTCGGGATTGTTGAGCTTGTATGTTTCGAGAGCTGAAGAATCAATATCTATGGCGAGATGCGTATCATCAATAAAGGGCTTGAATCCGTACGAGAAGCCTCCTGCACCACAGAATAGATCAAGAATCTTCATGCACTTTTCACAATCCGTTTCATTTGTATTGCATATACCTCTGATTATAACAATGTCGAAGGAAGACTTCAAAAGCACCGATTATCTACGGCGGTTTTAAACTGCTGCTTTGAGTGAGAAAGAATGTCAACAGGTTCTGGAAAAGGCAAGGCAATTCTTTTTGGAGAACACTTTGTGGTCTATGGACTTCCAGCTCTTGCTGCAGGAATAGCATCAGAAACAACAGCAACAGTCACGCGAGTACGTTCCTTTGGGTGGAAACTTGTTGACAAAAGACCAGCCATGCCTGGGTATAAGGAGAAGAAGTATGAGGAACAGAAAGCATCGATTGAAAATATGCTGGCTCACCTCAATATAGATACTACAAAGACTGGGTTTCAGATTGATTTAGGAGGTGACTTAGTGTGTGCCTCTGGTATTGGAGCAAGTGCAGCGAGCTGTGTTGCCATTGCTCGAGCACTGAATGAAGAGTATTCGCTTGGTTTGGATGATTATCAGATTAATGAAACAGCCTATATTGGGGAGATGGGATATCATGGAACTCCTTCAGGAATTGATAACACTGCATCAACATTTGGTGGCCTAATATGGTTTGTACGCGATTTGAACGGAGGACGTCCCAAGTTCGAAACTTTAAAGCTGGGGAGTTCCGCAGACCTTGTGATTGCATCTACAGGACTAACTGCTAGTACAAAGGTGGTTGTTGGTGATGTTAGAAAAAAGAAAGATGATGATCCTGATTGGTTTGATTCAATATCAAGAGAATACAATCAGTTAGTTAAGGATGCTAGAAAAGCATTGATTGAACTTAATTTTGACAGAGTTGGCACTCTAATGAACAAAAATCATGAATTATTACAAAATTTGCCGGTTTCCTGCAAAGAACTAGATAACTTGGTCAGTATTGCTCGTGAAAATGGTGCTATTGGAGCTAAAATGACGGGGACGGGAAGAGGAGGAAACATGATAGCCCTCGCTCCGGACAAAACAACGATGAAAAGAATCGCATCCGCACTAGAGAGCGGTGGTGCTGCAGGTGTGTGGACCACATCATTTGGAGTTTGAGGTGAGCTAATGATACTTGAAGAATATATTATGAAATTAAAGCAAGATGGGAAAATAACTACAATAAGTAAAAGCATCTCGAAGAATCTAGAGATTGCTGGAGTTCTAAAGGCTCTCGAGCCTGAGCCTGCTCTATTTGAAAACGTGAAAGAGAGCAGGTTTCGTGTCGCAGGTAATTTGTTCTGTAACAAAATGCAAGTTGCAGACTATTTTGGAATAACAAGTGAAGAGATAATTCCGACCCTAGCAAATGCCATCGAAAATCACAGTGAGCCGGAACAGACCAGCAAAGCACCTTGCCAAGAGGAGGTTGAAGACAAGGTAGATCTTGATATGTTACCAATTCTGTTTCATAACGAAATCGATGGAGGACCATACATTTCTTCTGGAGTTGTAGTTGCATCAGACCCGGAGTATGGACAAAATCTGGATTTCCATAGAGCGATGCAGATTGGTAAGGACCGAATGGTCGCTAGGGTTGTTAGTGGACGTGACTTTCATAGATTCTTAGAACGAAATGGTGAGGTAGATGTAGCATTCTGCATCGGTAACACACCTGAAGTGTTGATAGCCGCTGCAACTTCGGTTGAAACCGGAATCAATGAGTTGGAGATAGCAAATGCCCTTCGTCCAATTAGAGTCACTAAAGCTAAGACTGTAGACCTTATGATTCCAGCAGACTGTGAGTTTGTACTTGAAGGTAGAGTAGTACTCCAAGAAAGACATCCAGAAGGTCCTTTCATTGACCTTACAGAAACTGTAGATATGGTCCGACAGGAACCAATATTCGAGGTAAAAAAGGTCACTCATAGAAAGAATGCTATCTGGCAGGGATTATTGCCTGGTAGGTCAGAACATAAGATTCTGATGGGCATGCCTCGAGAGCCTACAGTATTCAAGAAAATAAAGGAGCGAGGAATTGACGTTCTTGATGTCTACATCACTCCAGGTGGAGCAAGTTGGTTACATGTTGCTGTGAAGATACAGAAAAAGAACGAGGATGATGGTTTACAGGCCTTGGAAGCAGCATTTGCAGGACACAAGAGTGCAAAACACATCTGGGTGTATGATGATGACATCGACATCTATTCAGATGAGGAACGAGAGTGGGCAATGGCCACCCGTTTCCAAGCAGATGTTGACTTGATAATGAAAGACCGTGAGCCTGGAAGTTCTCTTGACCCAAGTGCAGAACCAGGGACCAAACTAACCACAAAATGTGGGTTTGACTGTACAAAGGTCATCGATGCAAAAGGAAAGGGCTTTGCAAAAGCAAAGTTCCCAGAGGTCGACCTCAAAAAGTATCTGGGTGAGTGATATGGGACTCGAACTCTCACAAGAAGAGAAGGAAATGCTTGACGGCAAGCAGGGTAGAGCCACACAAAAAGCTATGGAGATAATCACGACACTTGGTGAGATTTATGGAGCTCAAAGGCTCATTCCAGTTTCAAGTGTACAGATTGCCGGTGTGTCATACCATAATCTGGGAGAAGCTGGACTCGAGTATTTAGCTGAAATGGCAGAAGATGGTCGAACCAGAGTTCTGACTACATTGAACCCTGCAGGTATGGATCTTTCTGAGTGGAAGAAACATGGAATCAGTGAAGATTTTGCCATAAATCAACAGAGAGTAGTAGATGCATTCGAAAAGATGGGGGTTATCACAACATGTACTTGTACACCTTATCTGATTGGAAATCTACCGCATTTTGGAGAACACATCGCTTGGGCAGAGTCTTCCGCGGTTTGCTTCTCTAACTCTGTAATTGGGGCACTTACTAACAGAGAGGGGGGTCCCAGCGCTCTTGCATCAGCACTGACTGGAAGAACTGCTGAATACGGCCTTCATCTTCAAGAGAACCGGATTGCAGAGGTGAAGTATGAAATCAAAACAGAACTGAGTGAAACTGATGATTTTGGTCTGCTGGGTCAAGTAATTGGAGAACGAACGGGTAAGACGATTCCATATATTACTGGAATCAAGTATACAACCACAGAGGAGTTGAAGTCATTCAGCGCCTCAGTGGCAACATATGGTGGTGTCGCAATCTTCCATATGGAAGGAATTACTCCGAATAGAACCACAATTCCAGAAAAGACCGAGATTGTCACAAGAGAGGACTTGAATAAAGCTAGGGATGCACTCGATGATGAAGATGCAGAGATTGATTTCATTAGTGTGGGATGTCCTCATGCAAGCATCAAGGAGATTGCAGCAGTAGCTGAGCTGCTTGATGGCAAAAAGGTGACAGATGGGAAAACTGTTTGGATTACCACCGCGAAGCCAACAAAAGACCTCGCAATAAAGATGGGATTCTATGATAAAATAGAGAAAGCTGGTGCATTCCTTGTTGCTGATGCCTGTTGTGCAGTGGCGCCGCTAGAAGGAAGATTCACTGGATTGATGACAGATTCGGCGAAAGCATGCTTCTATGCTCGCGGAAAAAATAAGTTCAAGACTGAGATTCGAACCGTTGATGAGTGTATTAAGGAGGCGGTGTCCTAATGCAAGGCAGGAAAATCTTCAAGGGCAAAGTGCTAGGGGAAGCGTTAGTAACAGGTGAAGACATCTCATTCTATGGAGGTTGTGACCCCGAAACTGGAGAGATAGTTGAGAAAGGTCATCACCTTGAGGGAAAATCTGTGGCTGGTAAGATACTTGTCTTTCCAACAGGTAAAGGTTCTACTGTTGGCTCATATGTGTTATATGCTCTCAAAAAGGCCGAGAGAGCTCCACTTGCAATAATTAACAGGACTACTGATCCTGTGGTGGCTGTCGGATGTATTATATCTGAAATACCTGCAGTTGACCAGATTGAGATTGATAAAATCAAAACTGGACAAAAAGTGGAAGTGGACGCCGATAATGGCGTCGTTTCCATAATTGAGCAGTAATTAGAACCTTTGGACCTGAGGTTCAAAGTCCTCAGGAGAGAAGACAGCTTCACCTTCCTCTGGTAAATCGCCTCGCTCTCGAAGAGTTTGTCCTGTTAGAAGATAATATACAAGTGCCAGTGATTTACGACCACGGTTGTTGGTGGGAATCACTAAATCCACATTTGTGGTCACATTATCAGTATCACAAAGTGCAATAACTGGAATACCAATCTTAGCAGCCTCAGTAAGAGCTTGTTGATCTGTTCGTGGGTCTGTCAGAATGACCACATCAGGTTCAATGTAAGTTCGTGGTCCTGCGATGTTCGGATTCGTGAGTGTTCCAGGTACAAAACGCTCAGTGAATGCATTAGCTCCAATATAGTATGCAAATGTTTCCACTGGTCTTTTACCATAAACTCTTCCAGAAACCACTACTATTTTGGATGGGTCAAATCGTGCTAAGAACTTGGCAGCCACTCGAATTCGTTCGTCGGTCTTCCTAACATCAAGAACGTAAAGTCCGATAGGTCTTTGTCGATAAACGAAAGGCTCCATGTCTTGGGTCTTTACTTGTGTACCAATGTGACAGCCTGCTGCGAGGTACTTGTCCATTGGTGTCAAAAGCTCTAGATCCGCGACTTCTATCTCACTCATTCTATTTAACCTCCGTAGATTCCGTTGTGGCAAAAGCCATGAAACTGTCAATAATATCAATGTGTGCAAGTAGCATCCTTCGACAACAATACCTGGTTAGACCAATATTGTCTAGTACAACTGCAGGATCTTCACCCTGTCGGACTTCTCGTTTGAATTGTTCGAACTTGTCTGCAACTACTTTGCCGCAAGTGAAACATCGTACTGGTATTATCATTGTTAAATCGCCTCACCTGTATGATTTCTGATAACGGGAACGTGCTGAAGGACCACCGAATTTCTTAGGCTCGGTTCTTCTTGGATCTCCGACCAACATTGTTCGATCATGGTCAATCATCTTTGAACGCGCTTCAAAGTCTTGGCTCATTCGGAAAAGTCCCGTAGCTATTGCCATTCTTATAGCATCAGCCTGACTCATGAATCCGCCACCTTTGGTACGGACCTTGATATCATATCGTTTCCATCCTTCTCCAAAGAGAACCAATGGCTCTAAAATACGCATACGAGCAAGCTCTGGTTGATGAATCTCCAGAGGTTCTCCGTTGATTCTAATTCGACCACTGCCATCCCTTATTGTTGCCTTTGCAAGACTTGTCTTTCTCTTGCCTGTGGTAACTACAACTCTCATGCTATTTTACCTCCGGGTTTCTCCAACCAAGTTCATGACTCAAGTCAGCCACAGTGATGTACTTCTGTTTCAAGCTTGTATATTTTGCACCTTCAAGCACTATCTTCTCTGAATCTATGAACTTCTCAGGAACTCCGATATACACCTTGATGCGTTTGAACGCAGCTTTGCCACGGGGTGTGGGCCATGGAAGCATACCACGAATCATTTTCCGTACCATCTTATCAGGGCGGCGTTCATGAAATGGACCTCTTTTTGGGTTATAGGAGGTCCGAATATTGAATTTCTCTTTGAAAGATTCAATCACTGTTCTGCGTTTGCCTGTGATTATAGCTTTTTCAATATTGACGATTACAACATTGTCACCGAGCAAAGCAGCTTTTGCAGCTTTTGTTCCAAGTCTGCCAACGATCATATTTTCGGCATCGTAGATTTTGACGTTCTCTGTACTCATTGGAACCACCTATACCATTATCGTAACTCCTTTACCCTTTGGAATCTGAGTAAGTAGTTCATCAATGGATATCAATGAACCACCTGCACCGACTATTACTGTCCTTGCAGAAGCGGATGCATTAAGGGCTGCTACAGTCACCTTGTGAGAGAGACTACCTGATCCTAGCACCTTTCCTGGTACTACAATGATATCTCCGGCATTTGTGTAGCGGTTGATTTTTCCAATATTTACTGTGGCACGCTGTCGGGCTGGTCTAGCAATAAGCTCTGCGACTCGCGTCCATATCCCTACATTATGTTTAGCAGATGTTTTTCTTAGCGTATTAATTAGTGCGCGTGTATTGGGGTCAGTTGGTCCAGATTTGATTGATCGTTCCATATTGTCACACCTCATAATGAATTTGCATAATCAAGAGCCAACCTGATTCTTTCTTTCAGTAACTCAGAAGATTTCTCAACAATATCCTCAGGACTAAGCGAACCTGTCGATTCCACCTTGAACAAGAATGCATCCTTCTTGGAGTCAATGGTGATTGCTCCTGGTTCACAGACTTCAACACAAGCCTCACAAAGGCTACAGTCCAACGTATTCTGTGTTGATATTGTATCACCATCTACCAGGAAGATGTTCTTTGGACAGACATCAACACAGTCTCCACATTGGTTACAGGTTTCCTTGTTTACTTCAACTATTGGTACATACTTGTATGAAACGGTGGATACCGGTTGAAACTTGGCATTCTCCACACCTTTTCCAAGTCGAGCATACGCTTCGACAATTAAGCGTTGGTTAGGAGCTAATTTTACTATAGGAATATCTCCTGATGCTGGAACTACTTTAGGGTCTTGTGAGGTCAAGTCACGAGAGTAGATTATCTTCTCCTCATCGCTTGTTTCTTCCTCCAGAGTAAGCGTGCACTGACACAGACTACAACCTTTCCCTTCACAGTCACAGTCCTCTGGCAGGTTATAGCTTTCAAGATCTGTTATGAGTGGTAATAAACCCAATCTGTGAGCGAGCATCTCATCATACATGACACTTGTGTTCTCAAGAACAAGCACTTCGTCTATTGCCATCGCTGGCAATCTGGTAAGCATGGTTCTGCGTAATGCGTTTGCAAACGCGACATCCACTCCTTCCACTAGGAAGTGAATGATATTATCCTGTTTGTGGATTATTGTAATTTCCATTGACTCACCTGACCATAATTTTTAGTCCATACCCAAAAGACATGATTTCCCGGACGGACTCGCCATATGACCAAATATGGTAAGATGGCTCACTCGCCCATGTCCTGGGCATCTTCGCCTGATTTCTCTGAACATAAAAGGCTTGTCCTACGGCTAGTTATTATCAAATTCAACAAGATTAGAGTGAAACTAATGTCTATGCAGCCACTTGTACCATATCACGTAGCCCGTTCACAATCAGCTTGTAGCCTGTAAGACGTTGCTTTGGATCAATGGCGACCATACCAACAGTTGGAACTCCAAGCAAGTCTTCTACTGACTCAGGTCTCATCGAACCTGGAAGGTCTTGTTTATTCGCAACAGCGATGATTTTCATGCCATTTAGCTGATTCTTGTATTTTTCAAGTAGTTGTCGAGTTCTAAGAACAGCCTTTGGATTACTCTCTGTTACGACAACAACCATCTTACTACCTCTCATGAAATCAGGCCATAAGAATTCAAAATGAGACTGACCACCCATTTCAATCAGAGAGACCTTTGTGCTGCTATCGATTGTAATAGTTCCGCAACTCATGCCTGCAGTCGGTTGATAGTTGGCCTCTAGTTTTGGTGCCCTATCAGTGAGTAGTTTGATCAGCGTGGATTTGCCAGCATAACCAGACCCCATTAAGGCCACCTTGACATATTCTGTCATGAGAGTTAACTCCAAGTAGAACGTGATTGGATAGCGTATAGGTTGCTGTATTTCGTGTGTAATACTCACTGTTGGAAAGACTGCTTCGGTGATGCACTACTTAAAACTGATGAAGGAATAAAAGACTGAGTGACAAATGGCGCTTGATAGAAGAGCTTAACAGGCAAAGCGATTGTGCCATTCCAGTGATGTTGAAATGTCCTTCAAGGGGCCACGGGTCGTAAAAATTCAGGATGGAGCCCTTAGTGAACTTGGGTCACTCATGAAGGATTATTCGAACCCGATTTGTGTGACTGATGAGTTGATTCACACAGAGTACGCTAAGCGCCTCGAAACTGCAATTGGGAAATCCTGTAGATGGTTAATAGCATCTACATATCGGGCGAATACCAATACTGTTCTTGGTAAGGTTGATATCGTACTAGGATTCGGAGGAGGAAGCAGTTTAGACGTGGCTAAGCTGATTTCTCGAGATACTGGCATAAGCTGGATATCAGTACCTACAGCAGCATCTCACGATGGCATAGCAAGTGAGGTTGCATCTGTGAGTCATAATGGGTACAAATATTCAGAGAAGTGTAAAGGACCGCTTGCAGTGATTGCAGACACTTCAATCATCTCAAAAGCACCACCAAGACTAAAACTTGCAGGTCTTGGGGACATAATCTGTAAGACCTCTAGTCTAGCCGAGTGGAAACTAGCTCATGAAGTAAAGGATGAACCATTTGATAATGAGGTCTACACAATTGTAAAGAAGGCATTGGATTCCGTTCTCGTTGATGATGGTCTTGAAACTTTAATCCGTGCTGAAATTGATGCAGGACGCGCTATGAGTATTTTTGGCAGTTCACGACCCTGTTCTGGAACAGAACATGCAATATCTCATGCATTGGATATTGTTTGTGCTGACTTACATGGACTACAGGTTGCATTTGCTACGCCGATTTGTCTTCATTACCTTCTAGAAACTGGATGCACCCAGTTCAAGCCAGGAGATATACAGAATTTCATGTCCGAAAGAGGAATGCCAGCTACTCTTTCAGAGATGAATATTACTGAAGGACAATTCATTGATAGTATACATCATGGTCTAAGCATAATGGAGAGAAGGAAACGATATTCTGTCCTAAAGCATTTAGACGTGGATGATGCCTCTCTAAAATCGATCATGAGAGATATGGGCTATTGAATTGCAATACACTTCGACAGTTTTAAAAGAAGTTAGATTGACGGCGCAGAAGAGCCTTTCCTTTGAAACTTTGAAGGAGAGGTGAAATTTGTGTATACCGATGAAGAACTAAACTGAGGTAGAAATCAATGCCAAAGCCAAGTTTTGTAGAATGGGAGCCAACTGAGGACCTTCAGAAGAAAGCCCTTGAGGCTCTAGAAATAGCCAAAGACACAGGTCGTATTAAGAAGGGGATTAATGAGGCCACAAAGAGCATTGAGCGTGGTATAGCGCGCTTGGTACTCGTCGCTGAAGATGTTGAACCCCAAGAAGTAATCATGTACTTACCTGGTCTTTGTGATGACAAGAAAGCCCCTTACATCTTTGTGAAAAGCAAATCTGATCTTGGAAATGCTGCGGGTATTGAGCGACCTACTGCAGCTGTCGCAATCATTGTTGAAGGCAAGGCAAAGGAGCTCGTTGATGACATTGTAGAGAAGATCAACGGTCTCCGTAAGTAGATTCCAGGTGATGACCGACAATGAGCAAAGAAGAAGAAGCAACACCCTCAATTCCTGCAGAAGTCATACAGCTCCTAGGAAGAACAGGAGTGACAGGTGAAATCACACAAGTCCGTGTGAAGATATTGGATGGCAGGGACAAGGGTCGAGTTCTGACTCGTAACGTGAAAGGACCAATTAGAATGGGAGATATCTTGATTCTAAGAGAAACTGAACGTGAAGCCCGCAAGATGAGGAGGCGCTAGCCAATGGTTGGTACACAACGATGCTCTTTCTGTGGAAAAGACATCGAACCAGGGACAGGTTCCGCTTTCGTGCAAACAAAGGACGGATCTGTGTTTTGGTTCTGCTCAAACAAGTGTAAGGTCAACAGACTCGAGCGTAAGATGAAACCCCGTGACACGAAATGGACCTCGGAATATGAAAAGGGCGGTAAGATATCGAGATAATCAAAATATGGAACCAAAGGTGGTCGGTCCCACCTGAGGTTTCATCTATGCTTTCTCCACTTCTTCTTTTACGAAATCAAAGATGACTGCAGCTAGACTACTGATTTCTTCAGGAGAGATTCCCTTCGAGTCTTTTTCTAGGTAATAGATTAGGGATTGGAGAACGTCATCTGATATATTCCGATTCTCGATTGCGTTCTTGACAATACTCCGGATTTCCATTGTATAATCAATATCACCAGCGCTATACTGTTCTATGTATTTTCTAGCATGTTCTTCAGCATCAGAGGCCTCCTTGAGACCTCCCTCAGAAGTCCAAAGCTCGATTTCGGTTTCAGCTGTTTCAGGTGCGTCAGATGCATGTGCAATATTAATTCCAGCCCAAATACCGTATTTACCTCGAAGTGATGTTGGATTGGCTTTTTGGACAAAAGTTGCACCAAGAGTGTCGCGAACACCCTGAATTACATCATCACCTTCGAAAATCATGGACAACACAGGGGCTGAGGATATGAAATCAACTAACCAAGGAAAGAATGGTTTCTCTTTGTGAACAGCATAGTGTAGCTTGGCTAGTGATTCTGGGACTTTCATCTCGCGAAATGCACATATTTTGTAACCCCGATCAAGCAGCGCTTTCAGAACTAACGCACTAACTCTTCGTCGGGCTGTGCCATCTGGTTTAATTATTACTAACGAGCGTTCCAAATTGTTTCACCTTTTGCTCTTTTGATATAGATGCTATATCTACAACTCTCGCGGGACAAGCGCGAGAATATAACACATTTCATTTGACGTGTTTTAGCAAAAACGACAATTTCATAACTATAACCAATTGTCGAACAGCCAATTCCTTGTGAGGTGCCAGCCATGACAGATAGTACCAAGTTACGTTCGCCAATCGTTACTGTGTTAGGACATATTGACCACGGAAAAACCTCATTGCTGGATAAGATGCGGGGAACTGGTGTTCAAGAGAGAGAAGTTGCTGGCATAACTCAACATATTGGGGCGTCATTCTTTCCTACTGAAACAATCCTTTCTATATGTGGAGATCTTCTGAAAACGGTCAAAACAGAACTGACCATTGATGGTCTACTATTTATCGATACACCTGGTCACGAAGCATATCTCAACCTCAGGCGGCGTGGAGGTGCAATTGCAGATATCGCAATTCTGGTGATTGATATCAATGAAGGTCTTCTTACCCAGTCCTATGAATCACTCAAAATCTTACAATCAGGGAAGACTCCATTTCTTGTAGCGGCAAACAAACTTGACAAGGTTCCTGGATGGCGAGAGAAGCCTGGATTGACTCTTTTCCAGGCTATTAAGGCACAAAGCCAATCAACACAAAATGAAATTGATAGACGACTCTACGAGATTGTGGGAGCGCTCTCTGCAAATAATATTCAATCCGAACGATTTGATCGTGTTAAGGATTTCAAAAGTACTGTAGCTATCGTTCCTACTAGTGCGAAGACTGGAGATGGAATTCCGGAACTGCTGATGGTCCTCTCAGGTCTAACTCAACAATATATGAAGGATAGATTGAGAGTTTCTGAGGGACCTGCAAGAGGAGCTATCCTAGAAGTACGAGAGGAAACAGGTCTAGGAATTACACTAGACACAATCATCTATGATGGAATACTAAAAAAGACTGACACCATAGTAATTGGTGGACTTGATGATGTAATTGTAGCCAAAATTAGAGCTTTATTGCAGCCAAAACCATTGGATGAGATTAGAGACCCTAGGGAAAAGTTCACTCAGGTAGACAATGTTCATGCAGCAGCGGGTGTCAAGATAGTCGCACCAGATATTGAGGGGGCAGTTGCTGGAGCTCCAGTATATGCTGTAACCAATCTAGATAATCTTGAGAAGATAATGCAAAAGGTTCGTGATGAAGTCGGAGCAATTCGGATTCAAACAGACAAATCAGGAATTGTCCTTAAGACTGATACCTTGGGGTCACTAGAAGCGGTAACTCGGTTTCTACAGGAACGAAAGGTTCCTGTGAGAGCAGCAGATGTTGGACCCATTGTAAAACGAGATATTATTGAAGCTCAAGCTTCTGGTGATACAGATCCCTTGAATGCTGTTGTTCTTGGATTTAATGTCAAGTTTGCGCCGGATATTGAAGACTTAGCTGCAGAGCTGGGTGTTGAGGTCTTCCTAAATCAGGTCATCTATCGGCTTTATGATGAGTATAATGCTTGGTTGATTGTGAAAAGAGAACAGGCAAAAGCCGAGTCTCTTAGTTCTATCATTCGACCCGGAAAAATTGAGCTAATGCCAGATTATGTCTTTAGACATAGTAATCCAGCTGTTGTAGGCGTGAAAGTCCATGGTATAATTAGACCCAAAACTGGGCTAATTAATGAGGAGGGAAAAAGAGTAGGCACAATTCTTCAGATTCAAGACAGAAGTGTCACAATAGATGAGGCAACAAATGGAATGGAGGTAGCTGTTTCAATACGAGGACCCACTATCGGTCGTCAGGTAAAGAATACAGATATTCTGTATACCGATGTACCTGATAAGCATATGATGGCTATCAGAAAGAAGTTCTTGGATGATCTTTCACAGTCAGAAAAAGATGTACTTGAGGAACTAACTACCATCAAAAGATCTAGTGGCGCTTTTGTTTGAGAACTTCACCCATTGACAACGTTTTTAGGCACTTCGGAGAAATTCACCGATGCAGCGGGCAGGATGGGCCGTTTGCCGCGGCTGAGACCACATGGCACTAGTGGCATCAGTAACCCAGTGGAGGATGAAACCCAACTGCGGAGAGTTTCGCTGTGGGACTGTGATTGGCAGTCTCTGGAGTCTGTCACGGACCTAGCAACACTCGTAGGTTTGTTGTGATTGTCTTAGACTTCCGAACCGGGTCAGGCCCTGGCGGGAACAGCCCTAAGGATGAGTGGTGGAGCCCCAGAGGTAGCTGCCATGAGAAACGCATCGAGCTAACTCACTGTGGGAAGGACATTCAATACATCGGGAACCGCTGCACCTTTTCATACTTGGTCTAGGAATAAATGGTAGTCTACGGTAATGTTTAAGAGAAAATTCTAGTCCGCAAATCATCAAGCTGGGGTATCCAAGCTTGGTATGGAGCTGGATTGCTATAGACGGCTATTAGCAGTCCTGCAAACATCCAGTGTCGTAAGACTCGAGGGTTCAAATCCCTCCCCCAGCGCCACTAATTTTCATTAAGTAAGATGAAGACGAGTATCACAGAATGGACACAGAACAATATCTACATCGACTGGAGTCGCATTCACATAATTGAATTGATTGCCACAGTTGGGGCACCCGAAAATTTCTGAGCTATTAGTTTTCTCAGCAGGAAGAGCGTGTTTTCTCATAGTTTCAAGAATCTGTTCATCTTCTGAAACATTCGTTGGCGCAATAGGTCGGCCTTGTGCCCATCGGTATGATGCATAGAGTCCGAAAATAACCATGGGGGTATAGAAAAACATGTAGAGGGGTATCATCTCAAGCGGTAACAGGAAGGTTATACCGATTACACCAATTGGTCCTAAAATAAGAAGTAGGAGGAATACTAGCCATCTTCCACTAGATGGACGAGTTTCTTGTTGATAGGGATCATAATAATCGTCGTATGTCATAGTATGTACTCCACTGAAGCTTATTGCAAAAACCCTTCTAATCTCTTCCATCGATGCTCTATAGAATGATATTCAAAATAGAGGGGGAACACGGGCCTTGTGGGCCCGGTTCTAAAATCTTGAAAATACTATCTTGCTGTGACTTTTTGGACAATACCAACAGCCACTGTCATACCCATGTCACGAACAGCGAACCTTCCAAGTTGTGGGAAGTCCTTATAGCTTTCAATGACCATAGGTTTTAGAGGAACCAGTTTTGCAATCATGGACTCACCCTTCTTGACAAAATCTGGGTTCTCTTCTAGGACTTGGCCACTACGTTGGTCAAGCTTCTGGAGGATCTGGTCAAACCTGCACGCAACTTGAGCAGTGTGTGCATGAATGACTGGTGTGTAACCAACTGTGATAGCACTTGGGTGCTGAATGACCATCACCTGACCTGTGTAGTCAGCAGCAACTGTGGGTGGATTATCAGTTGGACCAGCGACGTCACCACGACCAAGGTCTTTCCTTTCAATACCTCGCACGTTGAAACCGATGTTGTCACCGGGTACTGCTTCAGGTAGTATTTCGTGGTGCATTTCAATGGACTTGACTTCTCCAGTCTTGTTCGGGGGCATAAAGACTATTTTCATTCCAGTCTTCATGACACCAGTTTCAACACGGCCAACTGGTACTGTACCAACACCTTTGATTGAGTATACATCATTGATAGGTACTCGTAGTGGTTTGTCAGTTGGTTTTGGTGGAAGTGTGACCAAGTCAAGTGCTTCAAGAAGTGCAGGACCATCATACCATGATGTTAAGTTTGGAGTCCTCTCCTTCAAGTTTGCAGCGTCTAGAGCAGAAGTCGGAATGAATGGAATCTGATCGATTTTGTAACCGATACTCTGCAAGAATCCACCTACCTCTTCCTTGACCTCTTTATATCGGTCTTCGCTATACTTGACGCTATCGTCATCCATCTTGTTAATACAAACGATTAAGCTTGGTACACCAAGAGTCATAGCAAGGTAAGCATGCTCTTTAGTCTGACCACCAGGACCAACTCCTGCCTCAAACTCACCTTTCTTTGCAGACACAACAAGCAGACCAACATCAGCCTGTGAAGCTCCAGTGATCATGTTCTTGATGAAGTCTTTATGTCCAGGAGCGTCAATGATGGTGTAATAGTACTTGTCAGTTAGGAACTTGAAGAAGGCGATGTCAATAGTCAGACCTCGCTCTCGCTCTTCCTTCAGACGGTCCAGCGCAAAAGCCCATGCCCAGCTGGGCCGCCCAAGTTTCTCTGCTTCGGCCTTATGCTGTTGGAAAGTACGCTCGTCAACAGCGCCTGTTTCGTATAGGAGGCGGCCTGTCATGGTGGACTTACCATGGTCGACGTGACCAATGACCACCAGATTCAGGTGCTCCTTATCTTTCTTGGACAAGGCATTATTCTCCTTATTTTATGTTAGTTGGTCCCCTAAGGTGGGAACCTGCTTGGCTGTCACCTTGTGGGATGCTTTTAATCGTTTCGACAGGTTCACTTAATCATAGGGATAGAGAGCCTTCTACGTTTGCTGAGTGTCATTCCTCAGAGGAAATCTTGTTCCCAGATGTTTCTAGTTTCAAATATGAAAAAATACCGCCAAGCTCGAACGAGAGCATGATGACAGCGCCGGATGCAAAAGAGGGCTCTGCTGTTGATATCAAAAGTGTCCCAACTTCGGGCCAAAAGAACCAAACTATTCGAGGAATGAAGGCAAATGCCAAGAAACAGATCGGTGCGATGATGTGTATAGAGTGGTCAGGATTATTGAACGAGTCATGCACTCTGGGCTTGTCTTTGAGTGTAAGGTTGTTCAAGAAGAATGCAAGAGAAAAGGCAATTACAGTAGCCACTATCGAGATTACTCCCGGAATGAAAATCCCTTCAGCGGCCATCATGACTAATACAACAATTGTCAGGAGATAAAGCAGGACCGAAACTATTCCCTTCTTCATGATGTCCACCACGGCATCTGACAGATTTGTTGAGGACTTCAAAGCCTTTTCTGTGGATATGGACGGGATTATTATAAAGCATTCAGAGTTGTCTTTTACCTAAAGAGTTTGCCAAAGAGTTCACCGGGTTTCCGAGGTGGCCTTTCCTTAATTTTCAAGAAATCCCTTCTGTAGAGAAGTCTTTGAAAAATGCTATCAAAGATCAAGAAGATTCGCGGATGATTTTACTAGAAGTTTATCACATGAGGTCGGGGATTGAGTCTGGTTTGTCTTTCAGATCTTGTAGATTTTCTATGGGAATCCATCCTTCTTCTCCCAGAGGTGTTCGAACCCAAGCCCAGCCACTCTCTTCATCCAGAACAATGACTTCTTTTCCAGCCTCAATGGTAAGTTCTCGTGCGTTATAGTCCTGAATGAACTGAAACTGTCCTGAGTTTGAGGTAGACTCAAGATACACTTTCGGCACCCATCCCTGTGTACCAGAGCTGTTCTTACACCAGAGCCATCCCTCAAAATCGGTGTTTCGTTCCTCGCCCTCGACAACCTCACCCTTTTTGGCTACCAACGGGACTTGGAATTCGCTCTTGTGGTTCTTTATTACTTTCAGAATTTTCATTTGTTTCACCATGCTACTGCTATTGTATTCCTTGGACTAGTCCTTTGATCCAATCTCGAATCATATCCCAGTCTCGAAAGTCAATCTTCTCGGGAATTTCTTCACCAGGGGGCAACTGGCTCTTAACGATACTCTTTACAAGTGCTCGAATGACAAGGTTGTATTTCTTGAACTCAAACTTTCCTCCGATTAACGCGGTCGAAATGGGGGACAGTCCCGGATATTTCTCAGGCATACTATCCAGGTATTCAGCCTGTGCCTCCGCAACCTTGTCAGGATTACCTGCATATCCGCTTACTACAAAGAGTGCAACTTTGGTCTTTGAAAGAGATTCCAGCTTTTGCTCTATGAATTTTAGAGGTCGTTTAGTCCACTGCCCTGCTTGAATACCACTTCCGATAATCACGAGATCATATTCTTCAGGTTCAGGAAAAGATACTCCTTTCTCTAGATGAACAACATCTACTTGAGCTCCAAGCTCTCTGGCGGTATTACTCATCTCTTGGACTACTTCTGTGGTTGTTCCATATCGTGTTCCATAACAAATCAGGACCGTATTCATCATAGTCAATCACAAGAAACAAACCTAATCCCCCAGAAAATGGTTTCGACTAGGTGTCTTTACCTCTTAATTCGCGGATAGTTTTACTAGATTCTGAAAATTCTATCTCACTGCTTGTCTGAAGTGAAAACATATGCTATGTTAGCTCCAGTCTGGACTGCTTGAAGACTACCTGGGGTGCCGAGGATATCACCGCATGGATAAGCCCAGATATAACCATCAGCGGGACACTCTACTCTTTCCAAAACATCACCATAGAAATCATAGATTTCAGCAAACACGTCGCCTTTCTTCATGAAGTCACCAGGAGTTTTTAGAAATCGTATGAGACCTCCTCGGTTTGCTCGTACAATTCCGTGGAATTTACAGATTCCAGGTATGATTATGATTCCCTCTTGGGGTTCAATATCTCCATCTATCATATCAAATGCTTTCATAATATTGAGAGTCCCACGAACTCCAACTGTGGTTGAAGGTTCAGAGATCCATCTACCATCAATGAGCTCGATGAGAATGTCTGGGACTCCGTTCTTCACAGCCAAGTTGGCAAGCGTATCTGGCGCATCGTCAGCGATTGGGACACTTTCAACCACATTGGTCACGCCGAAGGCTTCAGCCATCCTCTCTAGTTTCTCCTTCGTCTTCGGGTTACCGATGTTAATTTCAGTAAAGAAAAGAGAGTCTGGTCTGACATTGGTATGCATATTGAGGACCATGTCCGCCTTACTCCAGGCTTCTTGCCAGAGAATATTCGCCAACCGCTCCGTTGCTGTACCGTCTGGTTTGTCAGCTGTAAGAGGACTAGCACTCCCACCTCCACCCAAGTCTTGATTGTCTATCCACGATAGGTATTGATGATGCATGAAAGCTAGAGGGTTCTCAACTGGAATCCCGATTATAGCACCCTTGAGATCCTTTGGATTTACCTTTTCTCTCATTATCTTCAGTATTACCTCGATACCTTGAATCTCTATACCGTGTTGTGTGGAAACCATGAGCATAGTTGGTCCATCTTTAGCACCATTCATAACAAGAATTGGAATATCGATACTGGTCGTTGTGTTCAGCTCAATTCCCTTGATTACTCCCTTCCGGAGCTCACCTTTTCTAGCAATGGCTGTACCTACTTTGAGTTCTTCTGGCATAGCGCTGACCTCTTCGAAGACATGTTATTATGGTAGAACATATCCTTTTTGGGAGTTTCAGGAATCAGGCTCTGTTCTGACTTTATCTCTATTGATTTTACGTTGTTTCTGAGCCATCTGAGCGATTATCACGCCAATTACTGTAATAGTACCTCCGAGTATCTGAAGATATGTCACTGTTTCATTAAGAACAAGGAGGGACATAAGCACCCCCCAGACTGCAATTAGATTCAACATTATTTGGACAAGTGATGCCTCAATATGTTTCATAGATTCATAGTAGAGAATGAAAGCAATCACTGTGTTTACAACAGCCACCCATATCACGATAAACCATGCTTGGAGGCTCATAGTGAGTAAAACCGTGACATCATCAAGAAATGAAGCGGATATCCAGATGAAGGGGACTGCAAATAGTGAGCTATAGAATGTTGTTGATATTGCATCTATAGTCTTGACTGCAATCTTACCCGCTATTCCATTTATTGCAAAAAAGAGGGTTGAAACAATTACCACGAGATCTCCAAGAAGCCTCCAAATATCATAAGTTGTAGATTCAGGAGCAGAACTCAGAACTATGAGAGTGGCACCGATTGTGGCCAATATAAGTCCTAATATCTTCTCAAATGTGATTTTTTCATTTAGTACAGGTGCGGCAAGTATTACTGCAAAAATGGGTGTTAAGTTCAGAAGAAGAAGAGCATCACTAGCTGTTGTCAGCTCGAGACCGATATACTGCAGGACTTGAGATATGAAGGGGCCACTCAGTCCAACAATCAAGAAAATCTTCCAATTGTTCTTCACATCGTTCAAGGTCTGCTTCTTTTTGTGTTGTAGAGTCACTAAAAGAAGAAATGGACATGCTAAGGTGTATCTCAAAGCTACAAAGACAATAGGACCTACTTCTACGAATATAAGCTTGGCAAAGATTAGTGATGAGGACCAAAATACTGTCGTGACTGTGATAGCGAGATATGCTAATGATGTCCTGTTCATACCTTGCTCCTCTAGCACACTTTTGAAACAGAACCATCTGATAAGCTGAACTGAACGACCAGAGATAGAATAATGCACACGGGAACATCCGCGTGGACAAGTATGATTGATTACCTTGCAGAACGTGCGACTCGCTCTCGTTCTTCCTTCCTAGCAACTGCAAAGCTACCAGGGTCGTTCTTGTAAGCAAGTAGTAGTTCGTCCACAAGACACTCTTCAAATGACTTGGCATTCTTGTGTGCTGAGCGAACTGCTCCAACTGAGAGATATCTCAGAGCAAGGTCAATTCTTCTCTGTGGTGCAACATCAACAGAACGAGGATATGCCATGCCACCATATGAGATTCTTGTTGTTTCCTCAGCAGGAGCTGTGTTCTCGATTGCTGTGACTAGAACTTGAACTGGATTTAGACCAGTCCTGTAATTGATGATTTCAAAGACACGTTTGAGGGTGGAGATTGCTCGTAGTTTCTTACCAGCGCCTCTTCCTGTTCGTGTTTTCTTCTCCTTTCTACGACCTGCGTTGATCATCTTGTTCACAAATCGTTCAACAATTGGAATTTGTGACTTGTGAAATCGTTTGTGAGCATGTCTGCCTGATGTGTGTGGAATTAGGACTGGTTTTAGGGAGATGTATCTTACAAGCCCAATATCATTGATTTGAATATTTGTAGAGTCCCATTTACCAAACATGAGAAGTTCAGGTGGTTCGTTAGGTGGCGTTTTCTCAACCACTGGTTCAACATTTTCTTCTTCAGACATAGTTATCACCTAACGAATTGGTTTCTCCTTTCTGCCATATATCAGAGACTCAAGACCGACTCCGTTTACTTTGATGACCTTCCAAGAAACTCCAGGTAAGTCACCTATAGGACCTCCCTGAGCACCACCAATACCCTCAACAATAACAGAGTCATGTTCATCTATGTATTTCAGACCACCATCCCCAGGTATGAATGCTGTGATCTGTTTTCCATTCTTGGAGAGCTGAATCCTTACAGCTTTTCGAATAGCAGAGTTTGGTTGTTTTGATTCGATACCAACCTTCTCAAGTACAATACCTCTTGCTTGAGGAGCGCCCTCAAGTGGGTCAGTCTTCCTCTTGAGATTAAGTGTACGTCTTTTGTATGTAGGCTTCTTCCAGCGGTATTTCTTCCTCTTGCGCAGAAGAGGTCGAGCTGCGAATTCGCCCAATGGAGATTTTGAACCTGGCAATATGATTTTCCTCTTGATGGTCAACGTACCATTCATGGTACGCTCTGTATGGTGGTTATCGGCTCCGGCCTGTTGTAACCTTAAAAGGATTGTGAAGAGAACACCTCATGCAATCACGACGTTGTTCAGATCGAAGTGACGCCTTACCAGAATACGAGCCCGGGCAACATTTCTGCCCTCTCGACCAATGGCAATACCACGGTCCTCGTTATTGACCGTCACTGAAGCTACCCTTGTGCCATCACGATGTTCTATAATCTTTACATTCTCAACTCTGGCTGGAGCAAGCGCACTCATAACGAATGCTTCAGCAGTTTCAGCCATCTCTACAACGTCAACAGGTCGACCAAAGGCTTCTGATGCGGCCTTAACATTTACTCCCCCACGTCCAATTGCTTTTCCAAGTTGCTTTGGACGGACCACAACTATGATTCGTTCTCCCTCATCGTCACGAATGACATCAATTGCTGCGGCACCTGTAATCTGTTCGAACTTGGCAATTAAAGCCATGTCCTCCATGGAGAGCTTCACTCGGCCCAATTGATTCGCCTCAGACCATCTTCAAAATCTTTGAGTCACCTGGCTTAATTACAGCAATGGCCGAAACCATGAATGGTTTACCTACAACTTCACCCAAGTCCCAAGACGTTCCTTCGAACTTCTGGACCTTAATATTAGCAAGCTTAGCGTACTGCTCTATGTCTTCTAGCTCATCTGTAGGACAATTTGCTGCAACAACGACAAGTTTCGCCTTGCCAGTCTTAATAGCATCAATTGAAGACCTTACGCCTATCTTGCACTCACCTGTACTTACTGCACTTGCTATTGGTTGATTCAGGCTCATTATATGACCTCGCATGTGATTTGTTGGTAAACCCGAACTGGTTGCGTCAAATGATATTCTGTTTTAATGTTTCCGCCCTGACCTCGGTATTGGACTTCTCATTTCTTCTTCCTTTTCTGGATAGTTGGAAGTTGAGGATTCATGAGAAGGTCAATTGCGCCTGTTCCAAGAGGAATAAGCTGACCAAGAATCACGTTTTCTGTGATTCCTCTGAGAGGATCTCGTGTTCCAGCAATCCCGGCCCCTAGGAGGTGTTTGATTGTGACCTCAAAAGCAGCTCGTGCGAGTGCACTATTCTTTGACCCAGAGATACCATGTCTTCCAATTTGACGGATAGTTCCGTCTGCGGTCATCATATCAGCAACAAGAATGATGTGTCTCACATCTACATCCATACCTTGCTCATTGAGTACACTCATTGCTTCTTGAATGATTGCATTTCGAGTTGCTTCAATCCCAAGAACTTGAAAGATTTCACGGAGGTTGTTTGTGTAGATTCTGTGGGGATTAACACCCTTAATCTCGAGTGCGTCTTCCAAGTTAGATCCTTCTGTGTATAACACATATCCATCGGATTCTTTTCGAATCACAACATGTGTAACATCATTAATCCCTTTGACACGGACTTCTCGTATCTTCTCACTCAGCTTTTGGAGTTCAGCCAGTGACTCATTTGCAGGATATACAAAGATTGTATTATCTCCTGGCTCAACTTCTCCTTTGCCTTTAATTTTCTCTTGTATCGCTTCTGCAATCGCCTCGACTGTTAGACCTTTGTCTTCCATCAGCTCTGGGTCAAATCGGATGTCAATGGCTTGTCGAAGAAGATCAATCGAAACATTACTTGCAACACTCTCAACAAGTACCATCTCGATATTCCTGGCTATTTCTCTTGCAGCATTACGGTCTCCTGATTGCTCAGGACTCAAGTGGATTTTCATTGTTGGTGTGCTTGGATTGTTTCTAGCATCAACAATCTCAATCAATCTAGGAAGGCCTTGAGTTACGCTAAGTTCTGCAACACCGGCATAGTGGAATGTACGAAGGGTCATCTGTGTACCAGGTTCTCCAATACTTTGGGCAGCAACTGTACCCACAGCCTCCCCAGGCTCTACTAGTGAACGTTCATATGATTCTATCACGTTGTCACAGATTGAATCAAACTCCTTTTTTGTGACATCTAGAGTAGATACCTTTAGCTGGAGTTCTTCTAATACACTTGGTGGAAGTCTTCGTTCCTCTCGAATTGTTTCAAAACGTTTCTCCATGTATTTATCAATTGACGAGCTGGTGTCCTTGGCGGCTGTTTTCGTAGTGGTCTTGGTTGATTTTACGGATTTTGATGCCGCTTCCTTTTTTGTAGCTGTTTTCTTAGTGGATTTTTTACTTTTTGGGGTTGATTTTTTCGACATTTTTAGACCTCCACTATTCCATTCTTCCTTTACCCAGTACTTTTTCGATTGCTATGTCAATATTGACAGAACGTCCATGGTCAGACTTGCTTGGATCAACACCATCATCACCAAAACGAAACTGAACAATTCGTCCTGGAGCAGTTCTAACTGTACCATCGCTTTCAACTTTCAGGTCTTGAAGAGCGGTCATGAGTCGTCTCTGCATGTATCCTGATGTAGAAGTTCTTACGGCTGTGTCTACTAGCCCTTCACGACCACCTGCTGCGTGGAACCAATATTCAATTGGATCTAAACCACTTTTGTAGCTCGATGTCACAAATCCCCGTGCACGCGCTCCAAGATCGCCCCTCTCAAAGTGAGGAAGGGTACGACCGACATAACCTCTGCTGATTCGTTCACCTCTGACAGCCTGTTGTCCGACAACAGCAGCCATCTGTGAGAGATTCAGCCTTGAACCACGCGCTCCTGTTTGTGCCATAATGACAGCTGAGTTTTCGAGCCCTAGGTGTTCACCTGCAACCTCACCAGCAGAGTCCCTTGCTTCTGCCAGCGTGGCCATGATTCTCTGTTCAAGGGTTTCGAGTAGTGTTTGACCTGGATTAGGATCTAGCTCACCACGTTTGTATGTTTCAATCAGTTGATCTACCTTTGCGTCTGCGTCGTTCAGAATACGGTTAATACGTTGAGATGCCGCACGTGGTAGTGTTACATCGTTTAGACCCATAGAAAAGCCTCTATCAGTGATTAGTCTGATAAGAACTCGTCCTACTGAGTCCATAAACACACGTGCTGCGGTCGGACCTTTTTCTTTGATGATTCTGTGAAACAGCGAGTCTGGTTCACCAGCGCCAAATGCTTTCTCGTCGACTACACCAAACTGGAGATTTCCATCACGGACCACAACGTAAGCATCGAACTCACAGTCCTCTCGCTTGCAGACTTGACATTTCCTACATATATTGGCCTTGAATGAGATATTGATTCCTTCAGGAATGAACATACTGAAAATCTGTTTACCAGTCCATAATGGAACTGGGGCAATGATAGCTGGGTCGGGTAGAGCTCCTTCATAGTTTGCTGTAGCCAGAAGCTGGTTTACTTGATTCAGTGTATACAGACTGGACTTTCGTGTTAGAAGAAATGCTGCAGATATATAGTCCTGAAGAGCTCCAATGATTGGACCACCGTAACGTGGCGAGAGGATTTGTTCTTGAACTCTCATCAAGACTCGCGCTTCTGCACGCGATTCCTCAGACTGTGGTACATGAAGGTTCATCTCATCACCATCAAAATCTGCGTTATAGGGTGGACAGACATAAAGTGACAGTCTGAAGGTTCTGTATGGCATCACACGCACTTCATGTGCCATGATTGACATTCTATGCAATGATGGTTGTCGATTGAACAGAACTATATCACCAGTGTTCAGGTGACGCTCCACAACGAACCCAGGTTCAATTGTGTCAGCAATAACTGATCGTTCCTTCACAAATCGTAGGTCCACACGACGACCATCTGTTCGGATGAGATAGTTGGAACCTGGATGCCTATCAGGACCACGAATGACAAGTTCTTTCATCTCATCAATATTCCATTCAGTGACTCTCTGTGGAATAGTAAGAATCTTTGCAATTTGTTCTGGTACTCCCACCTCGTTCATGCTCAGATTGGGATCAGGAGAAATCACAGTACGTGCAGAGAAATCTACACGCTTACCGGACAGGTTTGATCTGAATCGTCCTTCCTTACCTTTGAGTCTCTGAGCCAAGGTTCTAAGCGCACGGCCAGATCGATGTCTAGCTGGTGGGATACCACTAACACCATTATCAAAGTACGTTGTGCAGTGATATTGTAGCAGCTCCCAAAGGTCTTCAACGATGAGTTGTGGTGCCCCTGCATCTAAGTTTTCTCGAAGTCTTTGATTGATTCGGATGATATCTATGAGCTTGTGACTAAGATCATCTTCACTTCTCACACCTGATTCTAGTGTGATTGAAGGACGAACAGTAACTGGTGGAACCGCAAGTACAGTGAGGATGGACCATTCAAGCCGAGCAGCCTCTGGGTTGATGCCTAAAAGGCGATAATCATCATCGCTGATATTCTCTAAGCGTGCTCTGATATCGATAGGAGTAAGCCTGACCGAACCAGCCTCACCAACTTCATAGATAGAGGTTGGTTTCTCAAGTTTGAGTTTGAGCTGTTCTTCTTCACAATGAGGGCAGGTCTTTGTTTTGGCGGCTCTCTTGAGTATCTCATTAGATAGGTTAGCAGTCTTCTGACCAATCTCAGGGTATCTTTTGAAAAGTCGTTGAAAATGGTCAATCTCCTCATCAGTGAGAAGGACTCTGTTACATTCTCTGCAGATAGCACGGAGGACTTTATGGATGACCTTCGCATATCCTTCATGCATGATTGGACGTGCAAGTTCAATATGCCCAAAGTGGCCAGGACAATTACCAACTCTATTGCCACAAGTTCTACACCGTTGACCGGGATCGATAACCCCAAGCTTTGGATCCATAATGCCACTATCAATGGGATAACCATCTTCGTCATATGTGTCAGCAACAACAATCTGGGCTACTGACATTTTTCGGATGTCTTCGGGAGAGAGGAGTCCGAACTCTATTGAATCAATTTTCTTTGTAGTTAATCCAGAGATCATCTAGATCATCTCCTTCAATCGTAGTCTGGTGGCCAAGCCCAATGACATCATTTCTTGTATTAGCAGCTTGAAAGCATAAGAAACGACCACACTACTAATCTTGGCATTAGTTCCGCATATTGGACAATAGTACTGGTCCTTGTTACGGTCATAGACACCTATTAGGCCACAGTCCTCACAAACGAGCATGTTACTCTTGTCAGATTCATCCAATAATCGACCCTTTAGAAGAATTGCGGCACCGTGACCTATCAGTACATCACGTTCCATCTCTCCAAACCGTAGACCTCCTTCTCGGGCACGACCCTCAGTGGGTTGGCGAGTTAGAATCTGTACAGGTCCTCTTGCACGAGCATGAATCTTGTCAGCAACCATATGGTGGAGCTTCTGGTAGAATATGACTCCCATGAAGATGTCAACTTTGAGCTTTTCTCCTGTGATGCCAGAGTACATTGTTTCACGACCATTGTGTTTCAGGCCATGTTTCTTGAGTATGTCAAAGAGCTCCTCTTCTGTAACACCGCAGAATGGTGATGCATCCTGTTGTTTACCCACCATACATGCAGCTTTGCCAGCAACCATCTCCAGTATCTGACCAATCGTCATTCTGCTTGGGATAGCATGCGGGTTAATTAGGAGGTCTGGAACCACTCCATCCTCCGTGAATGGAAGGTCTTGTTGTGGTACTATGTATCCGATTACACCTTTCTGTCCATGTCGAGACGCATACTTGTCACCTAACTCAGGGATTCTGAGGTCTCGGACTTTTACCTTAACCAGACGGTTACCATCAATGGTTTCTGTGAGAATTACGCTGTCAACAACACCAGCTTCTCCATGACGCACAGCAACAGATGTTTCACGACGATTCGGAGAAGCTATCTCAAACTCAGAATATTCTTCCAAGAATCTAGGAGGAGAAGTTCTACCAATGAGAACGTCACCACCCATCACTTCGACCTCAGTTTCTATGATACCATCCTCACCAAGGTTTCTGTAAGACTCTGAGGCTCTATAACCCCTAACACTTCGGTCTGGAATTTCGAATCTGTCCTCTTGGCCTCCAGGATACTTCCGCTCTTCGCTTTCATATACTCTAGCGAATGTGCTTCGGCCCAACCCCCTCTCAATGGATGCTTTATTCATTATGAGAGCATCTTCAATGTTATAGCCTTCAAAGGAAAGAATAGCTACTATGAAGTTTTGACCCGCAGGACGTTCCTCATAGCCAATTGAGTCCATTGCGCGAGTCTTTACAAGTGGGACCTGAGGATAGTGGAAGAAATGTGAACGTGTGTCAGCTCTGTATCTGAAGTTCGATGCAGGCACACCTACTGATTGCTTTGCCATTCCAGCCATGTAAACATTACGAGGCGATTGGTTTCGCTCAGGGAATGGGATAAGAGCTGCGGAGATACCCAGTATCGTGGAAGGCACTATCTCTAGGTGGGTTGTGCTGGGTCCAATGTCTTCAGGATACATAGCAATTAACGTGTTCTCTTCCTCCTCCGCATCGATGAATTCCACATTTCCATTACGGAGAAGGTCCAAGAAGCCCCACTCTGTTTCAAGTACCATTCTTAGGTGTTCATCAGTGAGACGGCTCTTTCCATTTTCAACTACAATGACAGGTCGTCTTACACGGCCAGCATCACAATTGGCTTGAACCTCGTGGGTGTCTTCATAATATGCAATATTTGTTTGGTTGTCAATCTCACCAGAACGGCGCTTCTGTCTTATTGTCTTAACCAAGACTTGTGGAGCGGGATGGACGCCTACTAGTCGACCATTCAGAAAAATATCTGCCCATTTAGCCCCGCGTTTTCCGCGGAGTTTCTCAATAGGTTCGACCTCAGCTTTAAGGAGTGCACGTTCTACAGCCTCTTCTTCGGTACCAACTGAGATGTATGCCATCATGGCGATGTTCTTTACAAGACCACAGTTTGGTCCTTCAGGAGTTTCGTTAGGACATATCTTACCCCAGTGAGTGGAGTGGAGGTCTCGTGCTTCGAAATGTGGTTGTGAACGTGAGAGTGGTGAAACAACTCGTCTAAGGTGTGATAATGAAGATATGTAATTAGTACGATCTAAAAGCTGTGATACACCAGCTTTGCCTCCGACCCAGTTTCCTGTGGCCAGTGCATGTTTCAATCTCTGTGTTATCACATCTGCACGCACTGCAGTCCTGATATTGGGTTTACGACCTCGAACTGCTGTACGCTCCAATTGGTACTTGATGTCACGAGTCAGAGAGTAGAGAGCAACCCTGAATAGTGACATAAGGAGGTCTCCAGAAAGCTTCAGCCTTTTGTTTGCATAATGGTCTTTGTCGTCAGGAGCTCGTTTGCTAAGTACCAACTCCAAAAGACGTTCTACCATTTGCCCAAGATAGTATGCTTTTTGTAGACGACTATCCTCTTCGGTTCCGATGTGTGGGAGAAGATAGCGATCTAACACTTTTTCTGCACGAGCAAGCCGGTATTCCTTCGTTTGACCAACAGCAACACGTTTTCCAATGAAATCTAATGCATTGGAACGGGTAGATTCATCCTCTTCGCCTGTGGGTGCATTGATTGGTGCTGATTGTTCAATCGTAACAATGAGCTCATTTCGTATCTCATCATCATCTGAAATGACATCTACAATATCTCGGTCTGATTCAATTCCTAACGCTTTTAGAAGAATTGCCAGAGGTATCTTACCGGGCACTGATGGGAATGATACTCTTAGTTCACCAGTTCGTTTTCGCTCAATTGTCACTGGTGCTCTAAAACCACGCGAGGTTGAGAAGACCTTAGCAATGTGAGTATAGCTCGAGCTCTTGCTTGCCTCTTCAATTAGAATTCTATTAGGCGCTAAATCTTCTTGTGTGACAAGAACTCGCTCTGAACCGTTGATTATGAAATAACCACCAGGATCTTTGGGATCTTCACCATGTTTTATGAGGTCCTCATCTGAAAGACCATTTAGATGACACTTCTCACTTCGAAGCATGATTGGTAAGTCCCCAATGTAAATCCTCATAGTTTCAAGCCTGGTTGACACAGAACCTTCTTTTCGGACAGGTGTCATGTCCAAGTGGAGTTTGCTTGCATAGGTAAGGTTTCTAATCCTAGCTTCATTGGGGTAGAGTTTGTGTTCACTACCATCAGCTTCTCGAATAGAAGGTTCATCGACGTGGATGTCACCCAATTCCACTACATAACCCTCAATCTTTGGTGTGAGCTTGCCAACACTGTCTACTACTTGTTGAAGCTCTTCTCTTATGAACCGATTAAATGAGTCGAGATGCTGACCTACTAGTCCATACTGATCAAAGAAGGCTTCTATTACTGGCCAGTACTTATCTCGATCTTGTGTGCCCGTTGCCATGTTATCACATCATTAATGTGAAGGACGGGGGAACTACTGCGAATCTACACGCTTCCCAACGCATGGAACTCAGAAATCCGAGCTCACACATAGCTGCAATAGCCGCCCCGTTTGCTGTTTACTCTAACAGTACTGCTCCGAGCCACATGCAATGGCGGGCTCGGCGGGATTTGAACCCGCGGCCAGTTCCCGAGCAAGAGATGACTCTCTTGTTCCTCAGGTTAAAAGCCTGCTGCGCTACCTGTCTGCGCCACGAGCCCCGATTGTCCCTTCATCTATGACATTATCGTGTATTACAACATATCCAGTAAATGCAATATACGACCATGCATGAATGGGAAGCAGTCCTGTCTGAGCAACGGACGGGAAATTTTGTAGCCATAAAAGGGTTGCGATAAAACATAGAAATGGCATAACATCTAAGGACGGCTTGGCTGTATGAGCCAATCTACTATAGACCTCGGTCAGTAATAAACTTACTCAGTAATCTGTTCATTGATGAAAATAATCTAAATCAACATTTCAGAGATGACCCGCTCCGACAACTTTAATAGAAAATCGCGAGTCGAGCGCACTGGATGCCCCTGTAGTGTAGTCCGGTCTAGCATTCAAGACTGTCACTCTTGAGACCCGGGTTCAAGTCCCGGCGGGGGCGCCACTTTCTTGTTCTAGTTATTCGATGTGAAAACTTCGTTGTCAGTTGTACTCGAACTGGTCAGAAAAATAAAGTATGAATGCTAAATAGAATCAATTTCTCTAATCTTGTTTCTGACAATATCAGGAAGGGTTGTTTTCTTTGAATACTTGTAATCATATGCCACCATTTTAGATTCACCGAGAGCAGCGATCCCCTTGGATTTACTCTCAATAATATACTCCATTATGAAATGGGTTGGTTCAATAGAGGTTACACGAGTACCTACGGTTACTACATCAGGATAGAACAGGGGTTTAATGAATTTAGCAGAGATACTAGCCAAAATTGGACCAATAGAATACTTCTCCATGGTTTCAATGAACCCAGCCTCCTCAAAATATCTTATACGGGCGGTTTCAAAGTATCTGAAAAATTGTGTATTATTTACATGGTTAAAGGCGTCCATATCTCCCCAAGCAATGGGAATATCAACTTTAATGTTAAAATCATCTAATGATTTCATATACAACACCTCTAAAATGATGTAAGGTTAGACACCTTTGGCTTAATAAAAACCAATACATATGGACTCATTAAATGGACTTCATTTAGATTGATGAGTTTGTAGCGATTTTGAACCCGGTTCAAGTCCCGGTGGGGCGCCACTACTTATTCTCCTTTGCTCGTTGCCAACCAAAGAGCAAACACAATTAGAACTGCTACAAGACCCACGAAAACTAATCTTGGATCAGAAAGGTATGTAATAAAGGACTGCTGAAGTAATTGTAAAGCTATGTAAGCTGCAAGCAAGGATACAACAATAATCATTACAATAACAGCACAGCGAAGATCTTCAACTACCGCTTTGAGCTGTTTTACATCATTCTTCTCTTTTGATGTAGCTTCTGACAACCTTCATCTCGACCTTATTCGACTGACCGAGCTATCTATTTGGTCCTTATACATATTATTTCTTGAGTCATTCTAACCCGAGTTCAAGTCCCGACGAAGGCTCCATTATCTTTTGTACAGCTGTTGGCGAGAAGAAATAGACAAAGAATGATAATACCAACCGCTGCGAGAAGGGGGAGAAATGTAGTCAATTGGAAAATCATAAGGATATAAAGTAGTGATACAAGAATAGTCAAAACAATGACTGCCAAACGAAGATTTGCTATTTGTTCTTCAAGTCGTTTTATATCTGCAATTACCTTGGATGATTCATCTGACAATTTTCATCCCTCCAGTATCCATCTACCATTATTGTGCCTGTGCATCTAGGACATTCTGCTACATTAACTTCACTACCATATCGTGATTCAGATAAAGGGATAGGATGTATTCATTGTATTATGATATCTTGTATCGAGATGTTGCTTAATCATAACATTGCCTGTAGAGAACCGCTACTTCAAGCTCTTGAGCAACTGACTATTGATGCATTAGTAAAAGATTTTGGAATTGGTGGAGGATCTATACGGAATATCCTTGCTCACTTAGTGAACACAGAAAGGTACTGGATATCAGTTCTTGATGGTAGCGAGCTTGAATACATAGAACCAGAGGGTTTGAACGATGTTCAATCCATTAGAACAATCTGGTCAAAGATTCATGAAAAAACAAGAGATTTCGTAGCTAAAATTAATGATGTACAATTGCATCATGTGAAGAGTGTGTCGTGGGGAAATCAGACCGTGAGTTTTACCGTAGCTAAGGCCTTGCTTCATATGATTAACCATGAAACACATCATCGAGGTCTATTGGCAGGTTTAATGAGGTTGGAGGGAATAGAACCTCCTGACTTCAATATGCTTTGAGAGGAGTTGAATATCTTATGACAGAGTTCTTAGACACATGCTATGATGCAATGAGGAAACAGGAGCGAGCAATCCCTCGGACTATTGATTCCGTTGCTGAAAATGCTGTGAGGGTCATAGAGGACAAAAAACAAGTCGTGCTGGTTGGATGTGGTGACTCGTATGCAGCAGCTGATTATGGTAGGTGGGCGTTCCTAAGTGTTGGACTCAATGCCCTCTTTGTTTCACCGGATGAGATCGACTATCTACGTCTTGACAAGAACTCTGCAGTGATCGGAATAACTGCATCTGGAAGGAGTCTGACAACAATTGAGGCACTAAAGAAGGCTAGATCACGAGGTGCAACAATCGTTGTGCTGACTGATAATAAGGATGGAGCCGCTTCACAGGAAGCTGATCATGTCTGGCTTACTAAATCAGGTGTTGAAACCTATAACACGAGTCCATCGGCGCCAACTACAGCTGCGATGACATATCTCCTGGTTGTTTCGTCACTAATTAATGACGAATCTGAGGATGTTCCTGATCATGATATTAAACAACTGAGAGTAATCGGGAAAGACATGATAACTTGGGCGGAAAGAGAAGGAACGGCAATCTCCCAACTTACTAGTCCCAATGTTCCTATCTATCTCATTTCTGAGGGGCCAAACCATGTTGCAGCACAAATTGGTATGATGAAATTCAATGAATACTCTGTGTTGAAAGGATATGCAGCTGTCAGAGAAGACTTTCGACATCATTACAATCTATCAATCAATGATGGCGAGAGTGCTGTGTTAGTCACAAAAAGCCCTGCTAGTCCATCAGATGATGTTTACATAAGCGTGCTTAGGACGTCACTCAAAATGAAGGCATATCATCTTTACACTGAAGAGAAGCTTGGATTGACCAATCAGTTGACACAGGCAATTCCTAACTCAATCGCACTTCAAATGGCTGCGTATCACAGTGTTCTCAGATTTAATCCAGACAAGGAATCATTCAAGCTGTCCCATGCTGAAGCCTTCAAAATCTACTAGAGTGACTCTATTGTAAAAGGGCGAAAGGTAACTAAGGGGGAAACTGAGAAGTCAAGTTGTGACAAATTTGTTGGAACGCTTGGCTGACACTAATACAATGGACAAACGAAAGGAAGTTGCAGAGTATATCAATGATCATCCAGATGAGTTTGATAATGTACTTGATTCCATTTTCGTGGGTGCTTCAGAAAATAGAATACAGTCAAAACAACGCATACTTGATTTAATTGACCTTCTAAATCCAAAAATCGCAATCCAAATAATCGAACGAGTGATTATGGATTCTGATTCGAATATCAAAGTGAGAGGTCTCCAAGCGGCTTATAGAACAAGAATTGATTCTCTTAATTCAAAGCTCATTGATATTCTTGCAGACTCTAAAGAAGAGTTTGAAGTAAAAAAATGGGTGATTCATATCCTAGGAAGCACAGATCCAGTGAATTATGGGAGAGTTCTAAGAAAAACAGCGCGTGATAAGAACGAAGATGTCAATCTAAGAAAAGAAGCTATATTTGCTCTTACAAAAGTGGTTGATGATGAAACAATAGGAACACTTTGCGCTCTTTTGGGAGACTCCCATGTGGAGATGAGAGAATCTGGTGCATGGGCTCTAAGTAATTTAGGAATTCCAGAATCGATTAATTGCCTGCTCGCGGCACTTGAAGATGAATCAGAGAATGTGAGGGACTGGGCAATCCGCGGACTTAGGGATATGGACAATACTAGGGCACTTCAAGGACTAGCAGACACAATGGCAAGAGTGCCTCCAAGTGAACAGGTCCGAATGATTCGTTTAGTTGTAGAGAGAAGATCTGAAATTATTCTCAGAGCAATTACAGAATTGCTTGGATCAGAAGATGTAGAGGTGCTTCGAGTTGCAGCTTGGGCAATTGGAGTGTCACCGTATCCACCAGCAGTACCTGCATTAAGAAACCTGCTAGAACATGATGATGAACAAGTCCGTCATTATGTCAAGATAGCACTTGTAAGAAGTGGAGGAATAGACCCTACTGATCTCCAACTCTGATTGCTACATCATCCCTTGATACAGACCTCCGTCCACAAGTAACAATGCTCCATGTATGTAACTTGCGACTGGACTGAGAAGAAAGGCACAGATTGGTCCAAACTCTTCTGGCTTACCCATGCGGCCAAGAGGTATTCTTGCATTGATATTTTCAATACCAGATTCGGAAGCAGTCATGAGCTCCTTCACACGTTCAGTATAGATGTAACCTGGACAAACTGCATTTACACGGATAGAGTGAGGAGTAAGTTCGTTTGCAAGTGTTCGCATCATTCCAATTACAGCTGGTCGAATTGCGTTTGATAGTAGGAGATTATCAATTGGTTGTTTTACTGATATTGAGGTACTGTATAGAATAGATGGAGAATCAGACATCTTCAGTAGTGGTAAAGTTTCTCGTGTCAACCATACCGCACTCATTAGTGTTAGATCAATGGCTTTTTTCCAATCATCATCTGATAGGTTTGAAAAAGTACCTGGTGGAGGTCCGCCAGCATTAACAAAAAGTCCATCAATATGATGAATTTCGGAGCCAATGTTCTCCAAAAGTTTTGTAACATCTTCTTTTTTCGATAAGTCAACTACATGGTATATAGCCGACTCACCAAGATTGGCAATAGCCTTCTTCAGTGGTTCTTCATTACGACCACAAATTATTACCCTGGCACCTTCATCTGCGAGTGATTTAGCAACACTATATCCAAGTCCTCGTGAGGCAGCTGTCACAAGAAAAGTCCGGTCTTTCAAATCGAGATCCATGTTTTATGATATACATCAATGCTACTGATAAGAAGAACGATGAGAGAAATTTTTACGTTGATGCAGGGAAAACAGGTTTCTCAGTTCGTGCACCAAGAGTGATTTCGATGTGTAAGAATGATGAACTAAGACGCTGAAAGTCATTTGGCACTTTACAAGCTCCAATATCTAGAGATGCTAGAGCAGTTTCAATTTTCCGTATTGTGAGTTTTCTGTTGTCTTTGGAATTGAAAGCGATAAGCACGCGAGTTTCATCAGGGTCAGGCATCTTATAGACTGATTGACACTTGATACCTTTGTTTTCTAAAGCATGCTTAATCTTGGATTCTATAACTTTCATTACTCGAATACACCAAGATTTTGTATTTATCAGGCTAGTTAAGCACCTGTATTAACTACGTAATACTCTATAATAGCGCCAAAGACGGGCTCGGGGTTTCCGAGTGAATAGCTTAACACTTGTATTCTTGCTTTCATCTCTCGTTTGATAAGCGACTAGTGGAAAGGTTGAGTGAGTGTGGGAAAAATGGACAAGGAAGGATTTCGGAAGTATTTGACAGATAGGGACCACCCTATTCCTGAGGAGGAAATTGTTGAGAGTATCAAGATGGTGGAGAGATTTGAGGAGTTTTTGACACAATTTGGTAAGACCCTCGATAATGCATCGGAGAAGGAGTTTACCAAGTTTTCAAAGATACTGATTGATGAAAAATCTAACACCTATCTAAATTATGCTGCACTATCTCGATATGCGTATTATATCAAGAACATGAATCTATTCTTGCCAGTTCTAGCGATACTTGATGGGGGCGAAGTGATGAATGTCCTCCATGAGCGACTTGGTGAATATATTGGTGAAAAGAAACGTGATGAGATTCTTTCAGAGAATGATTTACCTCCTTTGGGTATGCCAGATACTGAGAAGATGAAGGTCACTCGGGAGGTAGTAGAGAGAATGGAAAACATCCTAGACCCATCAGATTGTAAGAGGATCTTGGCTGATGTTGCTCATGGTCTACCCCGTGATTTTAGAAAAGGGGAACGGGAGAAGTTCTTGAAGGCTGGCAGTATTGATGAGTATCTGAAACAGAAACGACAGAGTGCAATAGCAGAGCTAGAGAAACATAGGGATGAAGGTACATTATTCTATAATCAGTACATCACTGATGAGGTGGTTGAGTTTGTAAAGAGCCGCCCTGATGTCTTGAGTGGTGAAAGAAGAGGAAATATTATCTATCATACTAAAATTCCATACATGGTACAGGAGTATCTTAGAGAAACTAATGAACGAGTGAAGCGTTACTATGCGTGTCATTGTGCATGGGCTCGTGAATCGATTCTAGATGATTCTGTTGATGTACCAGTTAGCTTCTGTCATTGTAGTGGTGGCTTCACAAAAATGCCTTGGGAGGCAGCCCTTGACCAACCTCTAGAATATGAGATGGCAAAGTCTGTACTTCAAGGGGATATGGAGTGTAGTTTCATCATCCAGCTACCAGAGGATGTCAAGTAAAATGATGAGTGTTGACGAGGCAATCAAAGGGCGTCGAAGCGTTAGGGTATACAAGAGTGATAAGGTGGAAGAGGACTTAATTAGAGAATGTATTGAAGCGGCTACATTCGCTCCAAGTGCAAAAAATGGTCAACAATGGAGATTCACTGTACTTACTGGTCAGACTAAGGACAATTTTACGGATATGTATAGAAGCGAACTTGACAAACTTACAATTGATGTGGGATCTTCATATGGTTCATGCACAATGATGGAGGAAGCTCCAGTAGTCATTGTTGTGTGGAATACGAATGAATTTGGATGGGCTACAGAAACTCATGGTGTGTCTGCAGCAATTCAAAATCTGTTACTGAAAGCTTATTCACTTAGACTTGGAACCTGCTGGATTGGAGATATTTTCTATGCTTACAAAGCTACTATAGATTATTTTAAGAAACCTTGGAAATTGATTGCCGCTATCACTGTGGGTTGGCCCGATGTGAGTCCAGGACCACGACCACGACTGTCAGTTGATGATGTGGCTGAATTTCTGAAATGACTCGATAGAATTCAGCTCGAGTTTCATAACTTATTGTCCTGATGATATTCTGTGAAAATAGGAGGTGTATTTAGCTAAATCCATCTCTTTTGTCTGAAATAGAGTGTCAGGATTATTCCCAGAGAGAGCATTGTGATTAATAGCAGTGGATAAGTCCAAGGGATTTCCAATTCAGGCATGAATCTGAAATTCATACCATATATGCTCGCAATTAGAGTGAGAGGTATGAATATTGTAGATATTACAGTCAAAACTTTCATGACCTCGTTTAATCGATTACTCACCCTTGAAAGGTAGATTTCCATAATTCCTGTAAGCGTTTCACGATACGTTTCTAGAAGGTCATTAATTTGGATGATGTGATCATTGAGGTCTCTAAGATACATTTGAGTTGAGGTTTCAATCAAACTTGAGTCCTCACGAAGTAATCTTGAGGCTATGTCTCTGATAGGCCAGATGTTTCTTCTGAATGTGATGATATCTCGTTTCAAGCTGTGGATTTCCTGAAGGGTTTCATTTGTGGGAACTTCTGCAACTTCATCCTCAAGTGTTTCGATTCTCTCGCTGAGTTCATCGAGAATTACAAAATATTGGTCAGTGATTAGATCAATTAGCGAGTAAGTAAGATAATCGGAGTTTGATTTTCTGATTCTTCCAAGATTGGTGGAGAGTCGGTTCTTAATTTGCTCAAAGAGTGGTTTTTCAGACTCTTGAAATGATAGGAGGTAATGGCTACCAAGCAGGAAACTCAGTTGCTCTGAGTCTAAGTACTTGTCTTCGGAATTGTACTCAAATGCTCTGAGTGTTATGTAGATTGATTCCGAAAGCTCTTCTACTTTGGGCCTTTGATGAGTATGTACTATGTCTTCAAGGATGAGAGGATGAATCCCAAAATTGGAGCCAATTCTTTGAATCAAGTCTATATCATGAACACCTTGAACATGAATCCATCGTACAACATCGGTTCTTTCTAATGGGACGCATTCTTCACAAGCAGCCTGCTTATGTTCTTTGAACTCTTGTTGGTTGAAATCAGTTATTGTGATTATTGGTTCTTTGGTAAGCTTTTCTCCAGTATGAAGCAATGTTCCAGGCGGCTGCCCAACCTTTGCCTTATGCCCTTCCATTTTTTCACCTGGTTCTAACAATACCTACGAGCTTATTGATATTCGCATATTGTTTGACCCTATTACTTAATTCGAGCTTGCTTCACATGCCTGAGTGATGAAACGAGTGCTGATTCTCGGACCTAGTGGGTCAGGAAAGTCAACTTTAGGCGAAAGACTTGGTACAATACTTGATATTCCGATTATTCATTTGGATCAACATTATTGGAAACCGAACTGGATAGAAACACCTGAAAACGAGTGGCGAGATAAAATCAAGAGTCTAATCAGTTTGGATTCTTGGGTCATAGATGGGAATTATACATCAACCCTCAAGCTTCGTGCCTCTGCGGCAGATACAATCATCTATATTGACATTCCTAGAAGACTTTCATATCTCCGTATATTCACTAGGTTTCTTAGATTTAGAGGGCAAACGAGACCTGATCTTGCTGACGATTGTCCAGAAAAAATCGATTTGGATTTCATTAGATGGATTTGGGATTTTCCTATCACTCGAAAACCGGTGATTCTTAGGTTCTTGGAATACCTAAATTCAACAAAGAGTGTGTTTATCCTTAGAGGACAAAAGGAGATTGAAGGATTCATAGATTTTCTAAAGAAAAAAAGAAATGGCCATGTATGTCAGACTTGAACCCGGAAGTAATTTCCTTCAAAAATGGTATACGAGCCCTCTTTTATAAGGAACGATTTGTATGAGAAAATGATTGAGAGATTAAGTAGAGAGCATCTATGGTTGTTTCTTGTATTGACCAGATAGGTTGCTTTTGTGTTTAGTAATGCAACACAACAGGGCTATTCGCAAAAAAAAAACGAAATGTCCCTCTTTGTCACTTAACCCAATTCAGAGCTGATGAGAATGATAGAGAAATTATCAAACATTGGAATCGGAGAAAACAGGAAAAATGAGGTTAGGGGGAGAAAGGCATGACGAATGTGGTTAGAGTCAGAGAGAAGAATACAAACAAACGAGATGTGTGTATGAGCTGCGGAGAGACTTCGTTTACAGAGGATAATGTCCGTGGAGAGAATATCTGTATTTCATGTGGGCTTGTTGTATCAGAACATGCTACCGATAATGGACCAGAGTGGAGAGCATTTACCACAGAGGAAAGGAATGCAAGAGCTAGAACAGGAGCGCCAATGACTCTCACTATTGCTGACAGGGGTCTTTCAACAGTAATTGATTGGCGAAATAGGGATGCAAGTGGTAGGGCACTTACTAGTACTACACGTGCAGCCATCTATAGAATGCGAAAATGGCATATCAGAAGTAAGCTCCATAGCTCTCAACACAGAAATCTTAGTATTGCAATGAGTGAGATGGAGAGACTCTCCTCACAGCTTGGGATTCCACGTGATGCTAGAGAAACTGCAGCATTGATGTACAGAAAAGCTCTAGCAAAGAAACTTGTAAGAGGAAGAAGTATTGAATCAGTAGTAGCTTCATCAGTCTACCTTGCTTGTCGGATTCATAGGATTCCAAGACGACTTGATGAAGTTGTGGCTGAAACTAATGTTAGTAGGAAGCAAATCGGTTATGCAGTTCGTCTAATTGTTTCTCGAGTCAATATTAATGTGCCCTTGGCTTCTGCGAAGGACTTGATTCCAAGATTGTCCTCAGATCTTTTTCTTAAAGGAAGAACGGTGAAAAAAGCTACTGAAATAATCAAGAATGCCGAAGAAAGATTTGTAACAATAGGAAAGGACCCAGGTGGAATTGCAGGGGCTGCACTCTATATAGCTGGAATATTAGAAGAAGATAAGCGAACTCAGAGAGAGATAGCTAATGTTTCACGAGTCACAGAAGTCACAATTCGTAATCGTTACAAAGAACTTGTTCGTGTTCTTGGAATCTCAATCAATGTCAACTCGTAATAGGAGTGTCCTTTAGTATAGCATTGCTTGGATTTGAGATTTGGTAGTCCTATGATCATGAGAAAAGAAATGGTCGGGACGGCCGGATTTGAACCGGCAACCGATGGATCTACAGTCCATTGCTCTGCCAGATTGAGCTACGTCCCGTGCGGTTCGATTGCTACTCTGATAGCAATAAAAGGATTACTCACTGTTCACATTCTTCTTGAGAAAGGCTGTTCAAAAGAATGAGCTTATAGGACTTATTCAACTTTGTATATGTTATTGCACGCAGAAGATGAATTGGATATGGAGTTCTTTGAGAAAAGGGGGTATATTGTCCCAGGATTCTTCATGGAAAAACGTGTAAAATCTTGAGTAATATTTTCAGCAATGTTGAAAGGGGTGTATTATACTATATACAGTTGGAGGCTTAGTTTAGCTGAAGAGAGCAATTGAGTCGACTTTTCCAATCGCTGAAGTGAACAGAATCGCTGAGAAAGAGTCAACTGGTTTTGGTAGAAGACATTACAGACCAGTCTATGTAATGCACAAATGGTGGGCACGGCGACTAGGTTCGGTATTCAGAACGATTCTTCTCTATTCTCTTGCGGATGAAAGTCTTGATGAGTGGGACGGAAAGCCAAACAGTCTCTGGGAATTTTTCAAAAGAGATGTTGATCTGGGTGGAAAGATTGTACTGGACCCGATGATGGGTGGAGGGACTACTGTTATTGAAGCACTGAAACTAGGTTGTAGAGTGATTGCTGGAGACATCAATCCTGTATCATGGTTTCTAGTGAAAAAACAAGTAGATGATATTGATCCAGAGCTCATCGTTCAAACTCTTCAGAAACTTGATGATGAGTTAGGATCAGAACTCAGGCAATACTATCAGACACTCTGTCCTGAGTGCGGACAAATAGCTGAGGCGATTTATTGTTTCTATTATAAAGTGAGCTCATGTACCAAATGCGCAAAAGAAATCCCACTGATGCGTAATTTCTTCCTCGCCAAAAGTCCGGTTGGAACAGGCGATATCGTTATCTGTCCAACATGTTGGAATATTTTTGAATCAAAAGATGCTAAAAAAGTGACCAAATGCACAAAATGTGATGAAAAATTCATACCAACGAAGACTTCATTCTCTAAGGGACGCTCATACAAGTGTTCAGACCCTGATTGTGGTCAAAGTGAGAAAATAGTCGAGTCCACTCAAGAATTTGGTAAGTTTGAGGAACGAATGTACGCTATTGAATTCTATTGCAAGCACTGTGATGAATCAAATAACAGGAAATTGATGAATGGTAGAGGATATAAAGTACCAGATGAAAGAGATAAAGAAATTTTGACAAATGCGAGCAGAGAGTATCAGGTTATAGCTCAAGATTTACCGATCCCAGACACGCTGATTCCGAGTGGTGTGGAAACAAAGCGGGCATTGAATCATGGGTACAGAAGATTTAGTGATATGTTTAATCCGAGGCAATTATTGAACCTAGGAAAGATTTACCGTTGGATTATGGAAATAAAAGATTGGAACCTCAAAGAGTTCTTTGTCTTGGCA
>PJET01000124.1 GCA_002825515.1 Candidatus Thorarchaeota archaeon MP11T_1
TGAAGGAGTCTGACAAATTCTGTACTGATGATATTCCGCAACTCCTTCATTATCAAGAAGCGGGCTATTTTCAAGACATTCCATCTATCTACGCAGACCTAGGAGAGCTTGTTGCTGGGCAGAAACCAGGCAGAGAAACATCTGAAGAGCGCACTATGGCATGCAACCTTGGACTAGCTATGGATGATATGGCTGTAGCTCCGTTGGTGTATCAAAGAGCGCTTGAGAAAGGAATTGGTACTTGGTTGCCGTTGTAGATTAAAATTTGAACGAGAAAGGTTGGAAGGAGCGCGACTAATTCAAGCTCCTTCATTCGGACATCAATGTGTCTAATATCTTGAACGACTACCGTGATCTTCAGCAGACATATCTACTTCTGAGTTCACTTCATCGATTGGTTCTTCAGCTGCGGCAATCGAACCGAACTTCCCCAACTGAAGTCTTAGATTACCTTTGAAGAGACCAGTATATCCGTTGGAGAGGGAGTATGTTGCTCCTTCCTCTATTGAATCAATGGTTTCATTCCAGATAGGCATCAAGATTGTCCCTGTTGAATCACCAACCTGTGCATCTACTACTCGGTATGTTTCACCAGTCTTACGGGATTCAACCGATCTTTCTTCGCTTGTATTCATGACCTTGAAGGTTATGTTTACACTTTTCATTCCGGGCTTAAGCTCGGCAATAGTGGCCTCAATGGCTTCTGTCTTGTTATCATACATTGTATATCACTCGCTATTGCGAATTCAGGTCATTCAAAACTAGGGTAGTCCTCGTATGGAAGTACAGAAAGGTCGTTAATCTTCAATAGAACCAGTTAGAAGGTTTGCATAGTTGCTATGCCTGTGATTTTAAAATGCGGGACTTCGCTTAAGGCGTTATGCATTGCACAGTGGAAAGAGAAAGGATGGATAGGGTTGCCATCAAGACTCGTTTTTCATAGATACAAAACTAAATTCATTGGCCACTGAAATCCTTAATGGACATATTGAGTTGCATGTTCACTTCATCTATTGATTCTTCAGCTGATACTATCGAACCGAATTTCCCTAAATGAAGCCTTAGACTCCCCTTGAAGAGACCAGTATATCCGTTTTTTAGAGTGTAGGTCTCGCCGTCCTTTATTGAATCGATGGTTTCATTCCAAATAGGCATCAGAACTATCGCTGTTGAATCGCCAACTAATGCATCCTTCACGCGATGTGCTCCTTCAGATCTACTAGAGTCGACTGATTGTTCTTCACTGGTACTAATGACCTTGAAGGTAATGTTGACTCCTTTCATTCCGGGCTCAAGCCCAGCAATTGTAGCCTCACTGGCTTCTATCTTGTAATCATTCATTATGTATCACTCGCTCTTGCGAATTCAGGACATTCAAAACTAGTATAAACCGCATATGTGAGTGCGGAGAAATTACTAATCCTCAATAGAACCAGTCGTAGGAGGTTAGTATAGTTGCTTTGCCTGTACTTTAATGCTGCGAGAGTTTGCTTAAGGCGTTATGCATTGTACAGGTAAAAGAGCTCTTACGCTATATCAATCACACACAACGATTGGCGAAGCATCATATGAGTCAAAGAAAAAAAGGATGGAGGGCATCGAGCAATTCTATAGAGGACAGTTCATACGAATTTTTTAATCAGATATAGTCAATACCTGCGATGCCACTTGTGATTATGTAATTAGAAGTAGATGAAATATCTAGGAACTAACAGGACTGTCACTATAATCTTTAGCAGACATGTCAAGCTCCGTGTTAACTTCTTTAATTGGTTCATCAGCTGACGCAATCGATCCGAATTTTCCGACATGAAGTCTTAGATTGCCTTTGGATAGACCTGCATAACCATTCGTTAGGGCATAAGTCGCGCCTTCCTCTATTGAATCGATGATTTCATTCCAGAACGGCATTTTGATAGTCCCTGTCGAATCGCCAACTATAGTATGTTGTACACGGAGTGTTTCATCATTCTTTCGGGATTTAATTGATTTTTCATCATTCGTTTTCATGACCTTGAAGGTGATGTTGATATGTCTCATTCCGGGCTCAAGTTCAGCAATTTTAGCTTTGATGTACTTTCTTTTGTTTTCGCTCATTTTATATCACTCGCTCTTGCGAATTCAGGGCATTCAAAACTAGGATAATCCTCATGTGGAAGTACAGGAAGGTTGTTAGCCCTCAATAAAACCAATCTAGAAGTTTTGCAAAGTCGCTATGCCTGTAACTCAAAGATGCGGAAGTTCACTTAAGGCATTATGCATTGGGCTAGATGAACATTAAATCTAAAGTTGTTTATGAAGTTCGATTTTTGATGAAAAGATAAAGGAGGGAAGGAGGGTAAAATGCACAAACGATAGGTTGTTTCTTTATCAAGGGAAGAGGGTCTATGTAGTTTGAATTCTTTTCTTTTTGACTACCAGAGTTAGCATAATCAAGGACGCGATAATAGGGATTGAAACACCAACATAAATGGTGAAACGTGACGTTATCGTGGCACTAGTAGTGGGTTCATCAATTGTAGTGGAGGTATAATCGATGGCGGACCAATTGAGTCTGTATGAATTTGCTGAGAGTACAAATTCCGCAAGATATGCACGAGCTTTTTCAACATTCAGTGCTCCATATCCTGACTTCTCATCCCATCCTGAGTCAAGCATATCTGTAGCACCCCAGACCAAGGCATCTTCAATTTGACCATTTGATGCCCAAGGAAACTGATTCCAGAGAAGAACAGCTGAGGCTGCAACTATTGGTGTTGAACAGGATGACCCTCCGAAGGTGCCATATTCACCTGTAGTCTGTATGTATGCAGGTATCCCACCTGCTGGACCAACTAGAAACAATTTGTCCCCGTAACCACCTTCGTTAAATGTGCCACTACTGTCAAATCTTCCAATAACTCGAACATACGACAATGACTGAGGAACATCCTTTGGATGGAGTGGACAGAGTATGTTATCACAACCTGCAAAGAAGAGTGCTTCACCGTTTTCATAAAGTTCTGAAACCTTATTCTGAAGTTCGACCAAAAGTGGATCATCAAATTCAAGCAAATATACTGTAGCGAGAAAACTCATTGTAAAGACCATTCTTCCAAAGCTCGTACCCCACTCAAATATGTCAATCAGTTTCTGTAAATATATTCGATACGAGTTAACATCTTCAACTGGATAACTACCCCAAGGCCATGCAACGTACAAAGGAGCATTTACTATCCCAGCTACACCGATATTATTATTGATTGTAGATGCAGCTACAGATGCAACTGCTGCTTCATGAGAACTCGTACTGGAACTTGGGTAAGGCAGATATGAAGTAAAGTCGCTATTCCATGAAAAACTAGCTTTTTCTGTTATATTCAGGTCTCCATTTTGATCATCTATGATGGCCTCTCCGATTACACATAGTCCGACTGCGTCAGGAGAATAAAATGAATAGCCATAATCCCAGACACTGTGGATTTTAATGGCATCCAAATGCCAGGGGGCTCCTTCAGGATCGTTTGGAACAAATCCCTGAACAAGAGGTAGATTTCCATATGAGTAGATTATAAGCAAGAAGATTATTGCACTGAAAAGGACAATTGGTTTCGAGAGAAATGATTTTGAACTTGCTTTCTTATTGCCCATGTCTAACCACTCAGCTGAGATGAAATTTCTCAACCATAAAGTTGCACTTCTGAAATTAAGAACACTCATCACAGCAAAAGACAGTTGTCTGAAGGGAGAAAGGATGGAAGGAGGTGCGACCAGCGCACTTTTGTTGAGTGTGTTAGAACCAATCTGTTTATCTACGACAGACACATAGGAACGTAAAATAAAAACTTTAGATAGCAGTTTAGCGATTCTAATAAAGAGTAGAGATAGAATGTAGCAAAGTAACTTCTCAATTTATAGCGGAAATCTCAGGTTTTTCCTTGGGTTCCCTAATGTTCAAAATAAGTTATTCCGGTGAGAAATTTGAGTAAACGGAAGTATGTAAGGCAATACAAATGGTCCAACATTTATGCGATGATGCGAGGTGGGGGAAAGGACCCAAAAGAATGTAATGATAATTTCGAAGGACGCTTAGTGGTTATCACAGGTGCAACATCAGGAATAGGGTATGTAACTGCAAGAGAATATGCTTCACATGGTGCAAATCTTCTAGTGATCAATCGAAATGAGGAAAAGTCGATTTCCCTATGTAATGAAATTCGTCACGAATTTCAAGTAGAATGCGATTATAGGATTGCAGATTTTTCACGATTGTCTGAAGTACGTCATGTTGGAAAGGAACTTCTGGAGTCAGTCATCGACATCGATGTTCTTATCCATAATGCGGGTATCTATTCAACGAAAAAGATAATCACTGAAGATGATAATGAGCTGGTCTTTCAAGTAGACTATCTTGGGTCTTTCGTTCTGAATTACATGCTCAAGGATAAATTAAAAGCACGAGGAAAAACGCGCATCATCTTTGTAAATTCAGAAGGTCATCGCTTTGCTGTTTGGGGCATTGGATTGCATGACCCAAAGTATGAAAAACGTCGACATTCCGGTTTAGGGAGTTACGGTGTAGCGAAAACAGCCCAACTTCTCTCGATGATCAAATTTGATGAATATTTCGAAGGTAGCGGCGTGACTATAAACGCGATGCACCCTGGAAATGTCAAAACCAATACTGGTTTAAACAATGGCCGAATATACCGTTGGTATAAGAGAAACTTAGTCGATCGTTTCTTAAAAGATCCACAAATTTCAGCAACAGCACTTTATTACTTGGGTGTTTCAAAGGAAATTGAGGGTGTAAGTGGGAAGTTCTTCAATCTTACAAAGGAGGAAGATCCTGCACCTCCAGCATTAGATAGGGATGTAGCAGAGGAACTTTGGCATAAATCAATAGAATTGGCGGGTCTGGAATGAGCGAGAACAATCATCGAACAGTTATTGTTGGCGGAGGCATGTCAGGATTGACTGCTGCCGCATATCTATCAAGAGTAGGACATGATGTACTTTTACTAGAGAAGAATAAAGAATGCGGCGGACTCCTCAATTCATTTCAGCGAGATGGATTCACATTTGATGCAGGTGCAAGATCAATCCTAAATGCAGGAGTAATTCAGCCCATGCTCAAAGGGCTCGGAATTGAGCTTGACTTCATTGACAGTCCCGTATCAATAGGTATCGAGAACGATGTCATCAATATATCTCCGGAAACTGGATTGGATGACTACAAACGATTGTTAGAGAAATTATATCCTGATAGCATCAACGATATCGACAAGATCACCTCGAAAATAGAAGGAATAATGAAAGACATGGCGATTCTCTACGGGATTGATAATCCCAACTTTAGGGAAGAGAAAGATAGAGCCTATCTTAAAGAACTCCTTCGTTGGTTGCCAAAATTTCTGTTCGCCTTACGTCGATTGGGTCAACAGAACGAACCAGTTGAATCGTATTTAGAAAAACTGACTTCAAATCAATCCCTCATTGACATCATCGCCCAGCATTTCTTCAAGAAGACCCCGACCTCTTTCGCCTTGGGTTACTTCTATTCCTATACCGATTACATATATCCGAAGGGAGGCACGGGCGAGTTACCAAAGGCATTGATGCAAAAAATCATTGAATGGGAGGGAAAGATCCAGACTGGTACTGAAGTAATCGAAGTCAATCCTTCTGAAAAAATTGTGAAAGACAAGGATGGTAATACGCATTCATTTGATACTCTTATCTGGAGTGCTGATTTGAAAACATTATACAGAAATTTGAACACCAATGATTTGGAAGAAAAAGTCAAACGCAAAATCTTGGAACAGAAGAAGCTTCTTCTTTCAAAACGTGGTTGCGATTCTGTGATTTCATTATTCCTTGGGGTAGATATGCCATTGGAAACCTTTAGCTCCATTTCAAATGGACATTTCTTCTATACACCATCAAAGCAAGGCTTGGGCGAAGTACATTGGTCGGAACTCGATTCTTTGATTGAGAATTTTGAGAGCAAGTCAAAGGAAGAAATTCTGAAGTGGTTGGACAAGTACTGTCAATTGACGACCTATGAAATTTCGATTCCTGCATTTAGAAACCCTGCTCTGGCTCTTGAGGGTAAAACAGGTGTGGAAATCAGCATGCTCTTTGAATACGATTTGGTGAAGAAAGTCGAGGAAGCCAATTGGTATGAAGAATTCCGAAGCGAGGTCGAAACCCGCATGTTGGATACTCTTTCAAATTCCATCTATCCAGGCTTGAAAGACAAAGTGATCTTTCAAACATCTTCAACTCCATTAAGTATTGCCAAGATAGCAGGAACTTCAGAAGGTGCAATCGTGGGTTGGTCGTATCTATCACCCGTTCCTGTTGTACACCAGCTCCGAAAGATTTCAAGCTCATTTAAGACACCGATTCCAAGCGTGTTTCAAGCAGGACAATGGGCATATAGTCCAGCGGGAATACCTACTGCAATTCTCACGGGCTGGTATGCTGCTAAAAATGCAATGAAGACTAAAAAATGAGAAAAATCCTGCTTTGAACAGAGAAAGGATGGAAGTAGGTGCGACCATCGCACCTCAAACTTGTGAAAACACGATCAAAAATGCAATCAATGCAATAGCAACAGACAGAATGTAGATCCATTTTGATTTTCCATTTCTATGTTTCTGGGCTCCAGCTGCAACAGCAGCACCAGCACCAACTGTACCACCAATCCAAGCCATTCGTAATCACAACCTATTGATTCAGATATAATACTTGCACAATCTGAGGATATCTATTCGTGTGACTCTGGTTGTTATTGAATGTGCTAACTAAGTCAAACAAATCACCTAAGAAAGAACATCGGGATTCGTAAATGAGCTTTCTAACAATAAAAAGGATGGAAGGAGGTACGACCAACGCGCCTATGGTGTGATGGTTTTTAGCTTGCGAGAAATCTTTTATCTTCCACCCAGCATTGGTAAAGTGACCTACCATGACCCAGATTGAGAAGAAAGATGGCGTGCTGATGTGCACACTTGAACAATATGAAACAGATTTTGTGGATAGGCACTTAGTCCATGGAGTAATCGAAAAATGGGCGAATGAGAAACCTGATGAGATTGGACTTATTTGCGCAGACGATGGAAGAGAATTCTCATGGAAAGACATCCATCAGTCAGCAACTGCGATTGCAATCAAGCTGACTGAGATGGGGTTAAAGAAGGGAGATTTCCTAGCTACATCCCTACCATTTCTTCCAGAACATATCTTCTTAGAATACGGGTGTTTTCAGATTGGAGTGATTCATGTTCCTCTTGATTTGCGATTGAAACCCCCTGAAGTTATCCGTTGTTTGACCCTAGTGAAGGCAAAAGCCTACTGCCATCTAGGAAAAACTGAGCATGCCGACTTCGGAGCGCTTGGGATGGTTGTCAAACAGAATTGCCCATTTGTAGAGCATTTCATCCAATTTTCAGAACCTGATGAGTGCAATGAAGAAGCAATATCAGCCTTCATCTTAGCAAAGGAATCTGAAGAACTAGCTAGGGAAGTTCTTTCTGGAAATGCTCCGGAATTGGCAAAGAAGTATAATGAAGCAAAAGGAAGCATCATTGAAACTGATGGATGCCAAGTGATATACACAACCGGTTCCACAGGAGCTCCAAAACCAGCTCTTCTCTCTCACCGTGGAATCACATCACAAAACCTGACTCTTGGAATGGGATTCGATATGCGTGAGGAAGATACGATGCTTGTGAATCTACCACCAAGTCATGTCGGAGGTCAAGCAGAACAACTGATGACACCTTGGTTCTTTGGCGGCAAATGCGTGGTCCTCCATATCTTCAAACCAGATCTTACCCTGGAGGCCATTCAGAAATACAAGGTCACTCTCTTCGGACAAATTCCGGCGCTCTTTGTTATGGAGTGGCGGCTTCCTAACTATACAGAATATGACCTATCTAGTCTTAAGTTCGGTCTATATGGAGGACAAGCGGTTTCGCGTCAGTTCTTGGAGCAGCTACAACAGATGACTCCGAGATTTGGAACTGGATTGGGACTGACTGAAACCTCTGGATTCTGTACATACACACCGCTAGATGGCACAGTGGATGACATACTTGCAGGGGTTGGATATGCGATGCCAATCACTCCCATCTCAATCAGAGAACCGATGCATCCTGATGGAAAAGCTGGAAAGGAATTACCTCTGGGAGCGAATGGAGAGATCTGCTTCAGAGGTCCGCAGCTCTTTCTTGGTTATGTGAACGATGAGGATGCAACTCGAAAGACAATCTCGACAGATGGGTGGTTGTACACTGGTGACTATGGTAGTTATGATGAGAAGGGATTGCATCTGGCTGGTCGGACCAAGCTCATAATCAAGCCCAAGGGGTACAATGTGTTTCCAACAGAGGTGGAGAATTTCATTGCCAACGAGTTGAAAGAGAAGGTAGCTAGTGTTGCTTGTGTTGGTGTTAAACATGAGGTCTTCACTGAAGCAATCTTTGCGTTCGTAGTTCCGAAAGATGGGCAGACTGTGACACCGGAGGTGGTCCATGAAGTAGCGAAGGGAATGGCTTCATACAAACGTCCATTGCATGTTGAAATAATCTCTGAGATGCCTTTGAATCGAGTGGCAAAAACTGACTACGTTTCCCTAAAACATACTGCTGATAGCAAAGTGAATGAGCTTCGAGCTGCAGGGAAATGGGACAATTAGTTCTCGCATTAAGCTGAAAAGAGAAAGGATGGAAGGAGGTGCGACCAGCGCACCCTTGCGGGGTGTGTCTGACGCGGCTCGTTTGTTTACAGCCGTGTCTTCATCCGCCGCCGGTCACTAGCTCCTTCCTGACAATCTCGCGACCCTCATCGTCAACAATGACCATATGAGCGCCGCAGGATAGTCAGCAGTCGTAACACCGAACCACCATCTCAATGAGGTTCAGTATTCCTTCAGGTATTTCGTCAGTCATAGTGTACACCATTATCTTTTGACCAAGGGCTCCGGGAGTTTCAGACTCTCGTGCGCCTTGTCTTCGAATATCTGCTTAGCTGCGACCATGAGGCTCTTCTCGATGCCTGCAATGTTGTTGTTTGTCGCAACGACCAGATTCGCTTTAGTAAGCATTCCCTTTTCATCTGACACATAATTATGCATCAGAGTTCCTCTTGGAGCCTCAACGATTCCGACACCGTTTCCTGCTTTGGGTTCAACATCGGAGAGTTTTACGTCGGTGCTTACGATGTCAGGATCTTTGAGGAGTGTGGCAACCCACTCGAAGGCTTGAACAAGCTCCACAATTCTCGCATAGTGGTATGCGAATGTGTGGTGAGAGGGTCTCCCAACCAGCTCACGCATCTCTTTCAGAGCCGCATCAGCCAGTGGTGTAGCCATGTTCTCATTAACGTTGCATCTTGCTAGAGTGTTCGCTCTCCAGATGCCATCAGGATAGCCAGCTGGTTTGAAGTACATATGAGTCGCATATGCATGAGGAGACACATGCTCTCCATAGTACTTTGTGTAGTCCTTTGGCTCAAAGTCAGCGACTATCTTTCCATCTGGGTCCATAACACGAACAGTGCCATCATAGATATCGAGTTTGCCTTCATTTGAGAGACCTATATAGTATGTAGGCACTACAGCAACTTTGGTGATGACATCCAAATAGTCGGTGACAACCTTCTTCGCCAAGTCCACAGTGGCAAGAGTGAGCTGCTGTATCTCTTCAAGTCGACCTATGAAGAAGTCTCGATCTTCCTCCTTGAAGGGTGAAAGCATTCCACCTGGAATTCCCGTTGTTGGATGGACTGCTTTTGCCCCGATGGCCTTGATTAACTCCTGACCGAACTCCATCATTTTGATAGCTTGAACTGCAACATCAGGAAGATCTCTCAGAACAGCAGCGACATTCCTGTCCGCAGGGTTTGCAAACGGTCCATAAACAAAGTCAGGAGCGGCCAGTGCATAGAAGTGAATTGTATGGGAAGAGAACTGTTTTGCCTCGATCATCAATCGCCTTAGCTTGATTGCTGCAGGGGGAGGAGTGACATTCCATGCAGATTCTATTGCTTTTACTGAGGCAAGATGGTGGGGAATAGGACAGATACCACAGATTCGTGGAGCTATTCTTGGAGCTTCTTCCATTGGTCGACCTTCAAGAAACTTCTCAAAAAATCGAGTGGAGTTCACGTTGAATTGTACATCCTTGACCTTACCATCTTTACCAAGTTTCAAGGTAAGTGTTCCATGCCCTTCTAATCGGGTCACTGGGTCAATCTTGATTACTTTGTCTTCACTCATCTATGTTTAACCTCCTCACGTTTGATTCTTATTTGTCCTAGATAGCTAGTTGCATAGTCGAATCGATAGAATGTGCCCAGTGGATCTTTGACTTGTTCCTTTATCTCTTCAGGTGGAAGAGGAGCGTATGTGCCAAGCATTGCCATAGAGTTGGCGCCATGGTCCTGCATTATTGGAGGTGGTGGTCCAAAACAACCTCTACAAGTGGCACCTTTGTTTACACATTGACCCTCACATAGTCCCCAAGTAGATGAACCTAAACAGATGTATCCTTGCTCAAGTAGACATCTGTCTGGGTCTGCGATTCCCTCATATGGACGGAGGACTTTTTCAATGGGTGTTTCTTTCTTTTCGCGGTCACAGTAATGACACACAGTATGTGGTGGGAGTTCGATGGGTTCTCCAGCGAGTAATTTGCTTACTGCTGTGAGAATGAGTTTGGAAGTAGGAGGACATCCTGGTAAGTAAATATCTATGTCGACAAAGCTGTTGTTAGGTTTCACTACGGGAGCAATACCAGGAAGATTTTCGCTTGGGACTTTTCCACCAGTCACTGTGGCATTCTCACGAAACTTGACATCATAACACTCCTCTATGTCAGAAAAGTTTGCTAAGCCCGGGATTCCACCAAAACAAGAACAAGAACCGAACGCAATCAAAACTTGACATTTTTCTCTCATTAACTTCAGAAGGTGAATATCCTCTTCTGTCCTTGCCATTCCCTCGAAGAGACCGACAACTATCGATTTATCTTCGTAGCTCTCCAAGTGATGGAGCTTGAAGTCTGCAACTGCTTGCCAATATTTAATCTCCAATGCAGGAAGAACTTGAGCTAGGTTGAGATGGATATCGACGAGGCTCTGGAAGCATCCCCAACAAGAACTGCCTTGACCCATTGCAATTGAAACTGGATCAGCCACACTCAGACCTCCTTTAATTTGTAGACCATTTCATAATTTTCTTCACCCGCTACCTCAATGTCACCCCATCGTAGCATTCCCATAAGATTCCAGACAACTAGGTCAGTTTCGAAATGTGTTCCTTCAGCAATCTTAGACACTGAAGCGGAGCCTTGCTTGAGGAAATCCCCGATGGCTTTTCGTTGCTTACGAACATCACCACGTTTCTGAGTAAAGAATTTTCCAAACATTCTGCTCATATCCAGTCCCTCCGTATTGGACCAAGTTTTCTCACTTGTTCAGTGAGTGTTCTCACGCCATCTGCGAAAATCTGTGCTTCAGATGCGCTTGCCCACTGTAGTCTAACCCTTCGAGGGTCAACTCCAGCTTGTTCGATGGCGGTTTCCATGAGAGCCCATCTCGCTCGAGCCTTGAGGTTACCACTAGTATAATGGCAATCTCCGGGATGACACCCAGATACAAGAACCCCATCAGCTCCCATATTCAAAGCAGCCAGAATAAATTCTGGACTAATACGTCCTGTGCAATTCACTCGAAGAATTCTTGCATTTGTCGGATACTGAATCCTGCTTGTTCCTGCAAGATCAGCTCCCGCGTATGAACACCAATTACAGCAATATGCCATAATCTTTGGTTCCCATTCTTCGTGTGACTCTGCAGTTTCAATAGTTGATGATGATGATGATGTCATCTTTATCCACCTCCATGTGCTTCTGGTGCAGGACAGAGAAACGCCTCCACCATTGTTAGTATTTGATCATCTGTTGAGTGATACATCACGATTGCACTACTTGGACAAGCTGCCGCACATGTTCCGCAACCATGACACTTAGCTTCTGTTACAAATGCAATCGGTGGGTCTCTGGTTTCATCCATTGTGATGGCATGATAAGGACAAGCAGTGAGGCATGTATGGCAACCAGAACAAAGCTCAGGAATAACGTGTGAAACTGTGGACTCAATCTCGACCTCCCCTTGAGCCATTAGTCCTACTGCTTTAGCGGCAGCACCACTCGCATCTATAACTGCTTCTGAAGCGTTTTTAGCAGCCTGAGCTGCTCCAGCAATCATCACCCCTGCAGTGTGAGTTGTGAGTGGGGCAAGTTTGATGTGCTCTGGGTTGAAGAAACCATCACCACTTCGAGTTAGACTAAACAGGTGTGATGTTTGTTCAACATCTTCAGGGGGAATCATAGCAGTTGCTAGAACAATAAGATCAGGTTCGAACTCAAGATCCTCGGCAGCAAGAATGTCACGCCACTTTATCTTGAGTTTATTCTTCTTCGCGGTAACTTCAGGATATTCATTCTGTGGGAATTTACTGTATATAACATGTTTCTGCCTCGCCATGCGATGGAACTCCTCATGACCCTTGCCATAGGTTCGAATATCCTGATACAGAACCAACACCTCATCAACGCGTTCTCTCAAGTCAGAGGCAGCTTTTGCTGTTGCTGAACAACAGTGACGAGAGCAATGTTCGTGACCTTTGACCCCAGGCAAGCGGGACCCAACACATCCAATAAAGACCATTTTCTTCACAGGTTTTCCATTACTGGGTTTAACCAATTGTTCATCTGGAGGGAGTTCCTGAAGTTCAGCCAGGGTGAGAATGTCAGGCGACTCACCGTAGGCATAGTAGCCGTAAGGCTTGAAAGGCTCAAATCCTGTAGCTACAATTACTGTACCTACTTCATACTTTTGTTTCTTCTCAGTCTTTTGATTCATCACAGTTACTCCAAAGTTACCAATATAACCATCAAAATCAGATACTTTGCTATCGGTTAGGATAGTTATTCGTTTGTGTTTCTTGACATCGCGAATAAGAGGCTTGATAACATCCGCCCCAGACTCGTCAGATGGGAAAAGATGAGTCCACTTTGCAACGTTCCCACCGAGGTGCGAGGTTTTCTCAATCAGTAAAACATCAAATCCACGCTCTGCGATATCTAATGAGGCTCTTAAACCAGCGATTCCTCCTCCAACAACCATTGTTGTCGGGAGGACACTTACTTTTTTGATTGGTAGATCATGCAACTTGGCTGCGCGTGCAACCGACATTCTTACAAGGTCTATAGCCTTCTCTGTTGCTCGCTCTGGCTCTCTCATATGGCACCAAGACACATGTTCTCGAAGGTTTACCTGGTCAAACAGGTATCTGTTTATACCAGCCTCTTCGACCACTCGTCGAAATGTAGGCTCATGCATCCGAGGTGAGCAACTCGCGACCACTACTCGGTTGAGATTATGCTCCTGTATCATATCTTTGATGAGTACCTGCCCAGCATCCGAACACATGAACATCTCGTCGGTTGCATACACAACACCTGGTAAATTGAGAGCCATTTGAGCCACAGCTTCAACATCAACAGTACCAGCAATGTTATGCCCGCAATGGCAGACAAACACACCGATTCTTGGTTCTTCTTGAGATCCTGACATTTTGTTATGTTCCTCCACTAGACAGAACGATGGTGGCTTTCATAGCAGCTGCACTGCCTGCCGATACTGAGTCAGGGATGTCTTTTGGTCCATCTGCACAACCACAAACAAATACTCCTGGGATTTTCGTGAGAATTGGACCGAAGAAGGTATGGCTGATCTCGATGTAACCATCATCTGTCTGGTCAATACCTAGTTTCTTAGCCATAGTGTCCATTCCACTTGATGGAATTACACCTGGACTGATGACTACAAGGTCATGCTCGATAAGTCGTACTTTGGAAGTAACAGTGTCTTCAACCTTCACGACAAGATCATGTGATGCCTTCCCTTCCATGACTTCAGCAACACGACCTCTCACAAAACGTACACCAAAGCGATTCTTAGCCATTTCATAAAATTCCTCGAAGCCTTTTCCAAACGCTCGAATATCAGCGTAGTAAACCCACACTTCTGCTTCGGGATCATGTTCAAGCGCCATTACAGCATTTTTTATTGAATACATACAGCAAACACGACTACAATAGGGAACACCTTTCTGAACATCACGTGCTCCAACACATTGAATGAATCCTATCGATTTTGGTTTCTTTCCATCACTGAGACGGATAAGATGGCCATGTGTTGGTCCTGCTGCATTAATCAAACGTTCATATTCCATTGCATGAATGACATTTGGATATTGTCCATATCCTAATCTTGGATACTGAGTTATATCAAAGAGTTCGAAACCTGTGGCAATAATAATAGTGCCAACATTCAGATTGACGAACTTGTCTTTCATGTCAAGATTAATTGCACTCCGCTCACAGACCTTTAGACATCTGCCGCAATCAATACAATTCTCTTTGTCCACAGTACATACATTGGGAGTTGCTTGAGGAAAGAGTGTATATATTGCCTTTCTAAAACCAAGACCCTGATCAAAATCATTTGCTACCTCAACAGGACATTCAGCTGAACAATTTCCACAACCAGAGCACAAGTCCTCTTGTACGTATCGTGCTTTTCGACGGACCCGAACCTTGAAGTTTCCAGAAGACCCTGTGACACTTCCTACTTCTGAATATGTCATCAATTGTATGTTAGGATGTCTAGAGACTTCGCTCAGTTTGGGAGTTAAAATACAGGCGCTGCAATCCAATGTTGGGAAAGTTTTATCAAGCATAGCCATGCGGCCACCAATTGACGGAGACCGCTCCACTAGGTAGACTTTGTATCCTTGATTTGCTATATCTAGAGCAGCCTGCATTCCTGCAACGCCGCCTCCCACAACAAGTGCACTTGCTGTTTTCTTATTCATACTCTTTTCTCCTAATGTGCTTCAAGAATTGCTTGTGGGCTAATCTTATTCAGATGGATGCCCAGTGAATCGAAATCAATTCCCAATGCAGGACCTAAGAACTGAGGGAGAGTTATGCATGGAATTTTTGGTTTGTTTCCCGCTTCTTCTCCGAACTGAACTTGGGTCAACTGTATATCACAGAACACGCAAGCAGTAACAATACCATCTGCAATCTCTGCTCTAATGTTCTCAATCTTATCTCGGCCTATGGCATTACCGACCTCTTCGTCCATAGCAAGCAACGGGCCACCGCAGCAACGAGTTTTGCCAGTGTAATCTACTGAGATACCACCTGCAGCCTCAATAATGCGATCGATGATGGTTGGATTCTCTGCATCATCAACTTGGACGATTTCCTCTGGTCTTGTCACGTGACATCCATAGTGTGCTGCTAGTCGCACATCTTTGTATGGATTGACGATTGCGGACTTAATTGCATCATAACCAATGTCTTCTCGGAAGACTTGAAGAAGATGTTTAACTTGCACTGTTCCAGTGTACTTCAAACCTTCCTCCTCTAGGATGTCATTAACTTCACTACGAAGCTCCTCGTTGTTATCTAGTTCGTGTTTAACATGCTTGAGAGACCCTGAGCAAGCACCGCATATAGCAAGTATATCCATATCCATGCTTTCAGCAATAGCCAAGATCCTACCACACATAGCTGAAAAAGCAAGATGAGATATTGACTCAATATATTGAGCTCCGCAGCAATTAGCATCCTTCATAGTTGTTAACTGAACTCCAAGTTTCTCTAGAACTACTTCCACAGCTCTCTCGTATGCAGGGAGTCGAACTGGGGTTGTGCATCCAGTATAAAGAATGAACTCTTTCACTCTGTATCTCCTCCTTTGAAATACCTCTCCTTTACCTTCTTGACAAATTCGTTGTTCCATCCCAAATCCGTATCTAGTCCCAAGTCAGAACGGTCATCCTCTTCGAAGTCTGTATAAGAGTCATTGAGCATCCAGCCATCTTCAAGGACTTTATCAATTGTATTTTGGAAAACAGTGGGGATGTAACCCTCTCGAGCAGCTATCTCTCGTACAGCAGTGAATATCTCTGAAAGATCAACATCTTCTTGGCATCGCTCTTCACAAAGTCTACAGGTCATGCACAACCATGGCAGCTCACTACTTAGCACTTCTTCTCGTTTTCCAAGGAGAATTTTCTGTATAAGCTTCCTTGGCCGATATCGTTCAGTCATGCTTGCGACCATGCATGAAGCAGTACACATTCCGCATTGGATACACTGCATAATGCCTTCTCCGCCAGGTTCCTGTTCAATCTCCTTAGCAAAGCTTGAGCTGGGTGCATGATTGACAGGTGGGTCGGTTCTTGCTTGTTCTGTCATATTTCACCACGTTCCATTTATTATTCATCAACTTTCGATAGAATGATTGTTGCTCTCATTGCAGCAGCACTTCCTGCTGAAACGGAGTCTGGGATGTCTTTGGGACCATCAGCACATCCACAGACAAACACTCCCTCAATAGAAGTGTCAACTGGTCTGATTACTTGGTTCTCAACTGTCACATATCCCTCTTCAGAGAGATCCATATTGAGCTCGACTGCGATGTCCTCAAGTCCTTCAGGGGGTTGAACACCAGGGCTAATCACAATCAGGTCATGGTTAACTTCGTGCAGGTCTCCTTTCTCTGTGTCTTCGAATCTCACATTAAGTGAATCGGTTACCTTATCATGATTAACTTCAGCGACTCGACCTCTCACAAAATTAACACCAAATCGAGTTCGGGCCATTTCATAAAATTCCTCGAAGCCTTTGCCAAATGCACGGATATCAGCATAGTAGACTGTAACTTCGGTTTCAGGATTGTGCTCTTTCGCCATCACTGCATTTTTTATTCCGTACATGCAACATACACGGCTGCAGAAGGGAACACCCTTTTGCACATCACGAGCACCAACACATTGAACGAATCCAATGCTTTTTGGTGTCTTCCCGTCAGTCAATCTAACTAGATGTCCATGAGTTGGACCCGCTGCATTAATTAGCCGTTCATATTCAAGAGCATGGATTACATTGGGTAGGCGACCATAGCCGAATTGTGGATACTCGGTGACGTCAAAGAGGCGATATCCAGTCGCAAGAATAATGGCTCCTACATGAAGGTCGATTACTTCATCATTCATTGAGTGATCTATAGCTTCTCGTGTGCAAGCTTCAACACATTTTTCACACTCGCAGCAGACAGCACAACCTAGGCAACGTTCAGCTTCAGCAGCAGCTACAGCTTCATTAAACCCAAGTTCGACCTCAGTGAATCCACGCTTCCTGCTATTTATTCCTTGTTTTGGCATCGATGCACGTCTTTCGAATGGAATGCCTGTCTTGTCGACTTCAAAGGATTGCACCCGGTGACGTTCTTTGACACGACCTTCCTTCAGGTCGACGCCTCGTATGTATCTATCAATAGAAACTGCTGCATCTTTGCCATGACCAACAGCTTTGACGACAGTTAAGGGACCAAGAACAACATCACCGCCAGCAAATACGCCGGGTATGTTAGTTTCCAAGGTTATAGGATCAGCCTTCACAGTAGCCCATTCCGAGCAGTCAAGTTCAATCTGCACACCACGCGGATCTGTGGACTGACCAATGGCCACAATCATCTCATCAATCGCCATGGTGAACTCCGAATTTGGAATTGGTACAGGTCGTCGTCTGCCTGAATGGTCGGGTTCACCAAGCCTCATCTTCATGCATCTTATTCCAGTTATTTTCCCTTTGGAGGAGAGAATTTCTACGGGAGATGTAAGAAGCATAAACTTGATTCCTTCTTCTTTCGCATCTTCGACTTCACCTGGAATTGCAGGAATCTCTACATGCGAACGTCTGTAGATTAGGGTGACTTCTTTTGCTCCAAGTCTTACAGCAGTACGAGCAGAGTCAATAGCAGCATCCCCACCACCAATAACAGCTACCTTTTCTCCGACTTTGACTCTTTCACCAGTATTTACTTTCTCAAGAAATTCAATAGCATGAACAACACCTTCATACTCCTCGCCTGCAATACCCACTTTGTTACTCTGCCAAGCGCCTGTCGCTACAAAGACTGCTTTGAATCCTTTTTCCAGAAGATCATGAATCGACTTAACAACTGTCTTGGTCTTGATTTTGACGCCCATGTCAATAACGCGCTGAATTTCTTCATCTAGAATGTCGCGTGGTAAACGATACTCGGGAATTGCATATCGTAGCATTCCGCCTGGTTTTTCTCGTGCTTCAAAGATTGTTACAGGATAGCCCATTCTTACAAGATGATAAGCACAACTGATACCCCCTGGACCGCCACCGATTACCGCTACTCGTTCTTTTTTATCGATTTTAGCCTCGACGGGAGCTGCCCCATGCGTTCGTTCGTAGTCCGCAAGATATCTGTGAAGATTGCGTACGCTGATGCTTTCATCATGCATTCCTCGCTCACACTCGGCCTCGCAGAAACTAATGCAAACACGACCAAGAACTCCTGGAAATGGGATCGATCTTCGAACTATCTTAAGAGCCTCAGCCATTTTTCCATGCCGCATCATTGTCACAAAGCCCTGTGCATTTACCTCCGCAGGACATGTAGCGCGACAAGCTGGCTCACCTCTCTTGTTAACAGTCACGACGTTTGGCGTTGCTTGTGGGAAAGGTGTATAGATAGCCTTTCGAAAACCTAATCCTTGATCAAACTCATTTGGCACCTCTACGGGACAGACTGCTACACAGTCGCCACAGCCAGAGCACTTGTCTTCATCTACGTAGCGGGAGTGCTTATGCACTCGAACTCTAAAGTCGCTAGTTTCTCCATGTACAGATTTGATATCTGCATAGGTAATCAGATCAATATTTGGATGACGAGAAACTTCGCTGAGTCTAGGTGTCAGGATGCATGCACTGCAGTCAAGTGTCGGAAATGTTTTATCAATCATAGCCATGCGGCCGCCAATTGAGGGGGATTGTTCAACGAGTGTGACCTTGAAGCCCTGGTTAGCAATATCCAGAGCGGCTTGCATTCCAGCTACTCCGCCTCCTACTACAAGAGCTTCATTGGATTTGATGCCATCTTTGGTACTGATTGAGCTTGGTTTAGGCTGTCTTTCAATAGTCATATGCGGTCCTCCAAACGATTGGGCGATTCTCGTTTCGGACAAGTCTGGCGAATATGACATTTGGCACAACTTGTGAAGCTCTCTCGCTGCACGAAGCTTCAACTGATGAATTTGCTACAAATTCATTTGATTTCAATGCCAAATCGCCGAGACTTTTGATGTATTTTCAAGAATCCCAAGACACTATATGCTTGCCGAGTATGACAACGAAAAACGACGGTTGAACAGCTTTCAGTTTCCAGCACAACCTAGAAAGAAATGAACGAAATCAATCATTTTTTCGAGATTAATGGAATCTGCATTTTCCCTAGGGTTACAGTTTGAAATTTCAAAGTTAATTGAAATTCAGGTGAAGGAAGAGGGCAAAATGTAGTCACCAAAGCCAGTCTGCGCGTTAATAAGGCGATTTCTCTGTTCCTTAAGCAAAATAAACAGGTTTTGGGGAGTATCAGTTACCGTTTCTTTGTAGATGTTCTCAATTCTGTCAATCTTTTGTAACAACTCAGGAACGCGAATTGAAAATTGTGTATCATAATCTTCCTTAGGATATTCCTTATTTAAATGACATTTGAATAGCTCAACTAAATCTTCATAGAGGGGGATAAAACCTGTAGGAGTTTTAATGGCTTCAACTTCATTATTAACACGTAGTTCCATCCATTTCAACCATATAGTCTTGTCAAGCTTATCTGTGATGAAATTACCACTCTTATCCTTTAGAAAATAGTTGACTGCAAATATGAGGGGAACCTGTGTAGCAGTTTTGGCAAAATCAAGGTGATTCTTAATGTATTTCCCTAATGGGATTGAAATAAAGTCGAGATTTGAAAAGGGTTGGAATACTCTAACCCCACTTGGTCCCAATGTAGCAGCTGTTGTTTCTGATTCGAGACTTGCACCCATAGTAATCACACCATGGTTCCAATCAAAGGACTGCTGAACTGGGACTGAGGTGTCTCTATCACGACCACCGTAGATTATTCCTCCAACTGCAACACCACGAGGGTCATCTAATGCATCATCAAGGTTAGCAAGACCCTGTAATCCAATTGTGTAACGGGCATTCTTGTGAGCATAGGGAATTATCTCACCGTCTCGGTCAACTTTACCTGGGAACCATTCGCCAGAGTGATTGATTCCACCTATGGGAGGTTCATTACCGTCATCCAGCCACCGAGGTTCTTCATCTTCAGTGATCAAGACATTTGAGAAAATTGCAGGTTGGTTCGAATGAAGCACATCCCAAATCACAGGATCATCTTTCTGCGTGACTGATCGAATAATACCGAAAATTCCACGTTCAACATTGACAGCTCTGACAATCCCATCGATCACTCGAAGATAGCAAAGGTCATCCCCAACGATAGTATTACCACGGACCATGGAAGTGCTAGTCTTTCCACAATATGACGGATAGGCACCTGTGAAATATGTTCGCCGGCTTGATGGTCCATGGACAGCCATCAAGAACATATGTTCAGCAAGCCAACCCTCTCGGTCAGCTTTTCGAATCGCTAGTCGTAATGCTAGTTTCTTTAGACCAATTGTGTTTCCAGCATATTGTGTATTCATGCTGTAGACCGTATTTTCCTTATAATCAATCATGACTCCCCGTTTTTTCCAGTCAGTACTCACTGAGTGTATCAGTTTTCCAGAAGAATGGAGCATCCAAAAGATTTCCTTATCATCAGGGATTCGTCTAAAATACTCGTACCCACGTCGAAAGAGCATATCTTCACTATGTGCAACATAGAACGAGTCGGTTATCTGAACAACCGGTATTGAGAATTGCGAGTCAAGTGGTCCAAGGCAGAAGAATCGTATAACCATCTTCTTATTATCCATACTTTTGTTCAACCGTTTTTGTACAATCTTCAGACCTTCTTCTCTGTCCATCTGTGCTAGCTGTT
>PJET01000125.1 GCA_002825515.1 Candidatus Thorarchaeota archaeon MP11T_1
TAGGAAGCATAACTCCTGACAAGCTCTTGTGAGTTACTTCAATCAGAACAGCATCCACAGATGTTTGTTGAGCAGAACAATAGAATAAACCTGGTAGGAATGCATAGAGGTTGCCAAGGTCATTTTCACCATCAAAATCATTGACGATAGGCATGGAGTATCCTACTCCTTTGAAATATCCGAGATCGGAAATTCCTATTAGCCATTCATCTTCAGGAAGAACACTCTCCTGAATCTCAACTAATCGTAATGACCTCCTGCTCGGAACGAACAATAACTTCTCACCGGTCCCATGTTTGCGATTGTTTACGGGTAATTTGAATCTTTAGCAATCGTCCTCATTAGATTAATATCCAGTTCTTCGACGGACTCCCTGATATGCTACTATCACGATGGCTGCAACTGCAATAAAAGCAAGTGTGGGTCCAACCAGACGCTCTGGTCTTAATTCTGCAAAATGGGGGTTTGTACCATCTCGATATTCTTGGACATTGGTGACAGCATCATTATCTGGGTCTTCCAATGAATCATCCAGTATTGGATTAAGATTGTTCTCAATCTCCCAAAGATCTGGCATCGAGTCCGAATCAGAGTCTGAGTTATTGGGATTACAATTGTATTCATACTCCATGGTATTTATGACATCATCTTCATCATTATCTTCTGTTGCATCACTTGGGTCCATTGGGTCAAGTCCGTTTTCTATCTCCCAGGCGTCAGGTAGTGTATCAGAATCTGAATCGTTTGATTCATGATTTGTACCTAGAATCATCTCTTGACCGTCACTTATCGTGTCAGAATCCGAATCCCTCGTGAAGTACACTTGATCAAACCAGTACTCTTCATTGTCAAGAACTTCATTGCCATCAATATCAGTATAATAAGTCAAGCCTATCTCATGTCCAACGCTCCTATGGCCATCGTTGACAATAAATAACCTATAGACGCCTTCAGAAGCAACGTTCTGACTAATAATTTGTGTTTGTTCCCAGGGTGATGCTTCATCATCAATCATCTGTGAGATTAGCTGATTATTCGTGTCATAGAGTGAAACTGATGTGCCGCCTCCAAACCAGCGACATGTCACATTGACGACTGTAGGAGTACTAATTGCAAACATATGAGTTCTATTCTGATTTTCCTCTAGGGTGAATGCAATATCCTGTTTTGTTGGTTCTCGATAGGCTCTCGCCATTGTGAACGCCATTGCGCCACCTATGGCTTTGACTGTGTCAATCGCAACTTCATAATCATAGAGAGGGTTATTCCACACATCATTCGATGTATGATATGCAGCATCGTAAGTAAATCCACTTTCATGTGCAAATAGTGCTGTATATCCTTTTTGTACAAATGACCAATGATCAGAACGCGTCCAGCTTGAGAAATCATTGGAGGCTATTGGTAAGATAGTATTGTGTCCATTGTTATTGCTCATCACTTTTGTCAGGTCTGCCCAGTATTTTCCTAGATGATATGCACCCATTGGATAGGCCATTAGAACCTCTGCACCTGGAGGTGCGTTGGGATCTGGTACAAATAACATATCAACATTGTAGTATGCTAGGAGTTCCACGCCTCTATCACTCAAAATCTGAGCGACCTCCCTACTTCCTAAAAGACCATTTTCCTCGGCATTCCATGCACCAAAGTAGATGTCGAGTGGCCAATTGTATTTCGACATAACTCTGGCAAGCTCCAAAGCAGCAGCTATTCCAGTTGCATCATCATTTGCTCCTGGTGCAGCCTCAACTGAATCATAATGTCCTCCAACCATAAGGGCTGGTGCATCTACTGGCAGATACCCCGGAAGTTTTCCTAGAACTGATGCATAATGTCCCAATATTTCAACTTCGATTCTACCTCTGGAAACTGACCATAATTCATCAGCAATCCAGTTTCTTGCATCAACATTATTTCCTCCCATGTTGGTGAGTATACCTGCTGGTCTAGATCCATTCTCAGTGAGCTTGATGATGAAGTTCCGAAAATTGTTTAGTGATACCAACTCAAAAATCTCGCTAGAATAATCTGTGCCGTAGACTCTCTCGATGACTACTGGAGCTGCAATATGGAAATTGCTCGATGCACTATCCAAAATTGGTTTTGTAGTGGTCGTCGGACTTACAAGTAGAATCATGCAAACTAAGACAATTACTGGATATTGTTTCATGCGATTTCCTCTTCTAATTCCATTCTTCTTCTCGTCTAAGAACATAAACAAATGCACTGATTAAAGCAATGACTAAAACTGGAGTGGCAATCCAAATAAATGGTATTTTCAATGCTTCAGGAACTTGAGGATTGGTTCCATTTAGATATTCTTCGAGATTGGTAATCCCGTCCTCATCCAGATCAAGCATTGAGTCGTCAAAAAGTGGATTCAAACCATTCTCCACTTCCCAGAGATCGTCCATTAGATCTGAGTCTGAATCGGTTGAAAAAAGGTTAAGCCCCCTTGAATACTCTTGAGCATTACTTAGATTGTCACCATCAGCATCCTCATTTCCGTCTGCAGGATTGTTGGGATTAAGACCGACATCAATCTCAAATTTATCAGGCATTGTGTCTCCATCTGAATCAGAATTCAGCATATCAGTTCCAAAGAGAATCTCTTCAGCATCGCTAACACCATCGTTATCTTGGTCTGAGGCAAAGAGCGCTGAATCCATCCAATACTCCTGATTATCTTTAACACCATTTCCATCAATATCTGTCTGATATTTGATTTCCATTTCATAGCCAACAGGGTCGTAATGATCTTTCTCAACTAGTAATGTGTATGACCCCTTCATTGAAAGAGATGGGTTAAACACATTAGTTGGCTCCCAAGCTGATGAGTGATTATAGATTACTGATGCAACAAGTCCACCTGACGGGTCCAACAGGGTGAATGACGAAGCTCCCCCAAACCATCTGACTGTAAGGTTTAGGATTGTTGGAGTAGTGATGGGGATATAGAACACGTCTTGTCTGCGTACATCCATAATGAAATCATATTTCACTTCAGTCTGTTCCCCATATGTGCGCCCCATTATATGTGCCATACAAGCACCAACAACTGCAGTAGTTTCGACACCCAGGTTGTAATCAATTAGATAATTGCTCCAAGTGTCATGTACTCTATGAAAAGATGTATCAACTTCGTAACCTGACTCAAAAGCACAAACGGCATTGAACCCTCTATTATACAATGCATAATGATCGGAACCTGTCCATATTGGAAAAACACCTGATGGAACTGGGACTATTAAGTCCTCTCCGATGTTGGTGCTCATCATACGCGCTAGCTCAGCCCAATATTGCCCGCGATGATAGTCTGATTGTCCTAATGTTCCATATCCCATCAGAATTCGCTCATTAGATGGAGCTTCTTGATTTTGGACTAGAATTGTGTCGATATTATAAAAAATCAAGAACTCCAAGTTCCTGTTTCTAAACTCAATAGCTACTTCCGGGCTCCCTTGCATGAATTGAAAACCGAATAGACCGTTGAATGCTATGAAGTAAATATCAAGTGGCCATTCATATCGGGACATGACCCTTGAAAGTCCTAGAATTGCAGCGATACCACTGCCATCACAATTAGCACCTGGTGATGCTTCAGGTGAGTCGTAATGAGCTGAAATCGCAAGTGCGGGGTTATTACCCGGGAGATAACCTGGTAGTTTTCCAACAACATTCCTGTATCTGCCAATTTCCTCAACTTCGATTCTTCCCTTTGATAGATCAACTAGCTTCTGTTTGATATACTCTCTTGCATTCTGATTATTCTCTAACCTTGTTTCACTTGAATCAGTTATGAATCTCGAACCGTTTTCGGATATTTCCTTCACAAAATTCCGATACTCAGAAAGTCTAATAGTTGAGTAAATTATTTCCGAGAGGTCTGTGCCATAAACTCTCTGCACAGTTGATTGTGACTGAGCACCTATGGAGGGTTCTGCTACTATACCTATGGGTTTTAGCTCTCCCACTGCAACCGTACCGGTGCATAACCAAAGCACCAGGAAAAGCAAAAACCACTGTCTTCTCATGTTGTTTCGCGTTACCAAATCCCCTCAAGAAGGTTCTCGTATGAACAACGAGAGGCAAGTATTTCAGGGTTTTTTATATCTTTCAAGTGACCAAAGAAACGGTTGAGTTATCTATGCCATTAACAGACTTCCCAACAGTCATCGAAATCAAAGACCCAATTCATGGATATGTAGCTTTGACTGCTCTAGAAAAGGAAATCATCGACTTACGATTGAGTCAAAGACTCCGCTACATTCAGAGTCCTGCAGGACTATCACTAGTTTATCCTGGTGCTGCTACATCTTTGATGGGGCGAACATTAGGCTTCATGCACATGACCGAGGTTTTTCTCGAGTACTTGGGAGGGGATGTTGATGAAGTCCTCAAGGGTAGACTTGCTTCACTACTTCTTATGCTGACTAATGGTCCTTGGGGAAATGTGTCTGATGAGTTTCTCTCTGTACGAGGTATTACTCGTCCAAAGATAGTGAAGTTAATTGTCGAACACTCTAAAGTCGGAGAAATTGTTGAGAGTCATGGTTTTACTATTAATGAAGTAGTTGACCTCATTCACAAAGGAATTCCCATTAGGGGAATCAATGTAGATCTCATTCATTGTCCAATAAATCCTGAGCTTATTGATGATCTTGAACGAGACTCATACTTTGCAGGAGTGGAATATGCCCAATTAGAGTTTAGAAGGTTATTCTCAGCTACTAGAATCGCAAAGAACAAGATTGCCGTTGAACGGAGTTCTTTGTTCACACTCGAATCTTACTTATCTGCTGCAGCCAATATGTTTGAAGCTGTCTATTTCCATAAGACCGTCCGCGCAGCAGAGCTTATGCTTCTCAGGGTCTTGGATGAGGTTGGTTCTCAATTGTATTGCCTGCCTACTGAGGACTTGGACTCATTTCTGAAGTGCGATGACCTCTCTTTTCTCTACAGGTTGCTTCATGTTGAACCTGGAGACAGTGATGAGATGAAATTGGCAAAAGGCATCTATAATGACTTTAGAAGAAGAAATCTCATCAAGCTAGTCAGTTCAAGAGCTATCTCAGACCCGATATTCCTTGGAAAACTGGCAACAGCTGATGGACTATATTCTCTTGAAAAAGAGATTGCAGATGATGCTGGAATCGATTCCAGCAATGTCTACATTGACTTTCCGGACAGAGCTTCTGTAACTTTCTATCCAGGAAGGTTTGGTTTCGAAGACCTCGTTCTCTTTGAACGTGGATCTAGTGGTTATGAGTTTTGGCACGCTACTGATCTGAGTCCAATGGCTAGAAGCTTTTCTAGAATTCTTAAACCTATACGTGTTTACACAACTCGAGGATATAGAACCAAGCTGAAAAAATCTGCAGATAGAGTATTAGAGAGTGTTGACACAGCTGGAAGTCGTTAGCACATTATTTTCCAAAATATATAATATCTTTCGATTTCATTGTCGTTTTATTGGTGAGGACAATGAGTGACAATCGATTAGAAGTATTTGAACAAGTAATATCATCACAAAACATCCTAATGATAGTAATTGGAGCTATAATTTGGTATTTAGGATACTATGTCCCGTTTATAGGTCCATTTTTCACAGTTTCTGGATTTGGGCTTATTTGTATCTTAACAGTTCAATCTGCGATGACTAGACCTGTTAATGTGGCCTTCCCAGGATTGTTGTTGGGTGGACTTATTCAGATAATAGGCTACTATATGCTTTTCATTCCTATAGTCGGATGGGTACTTGGACCCGGCTTGATTGTTTTTGGTGGAATCTTAATTATATTCTATGGATCCTCTCTGGCTCTTCAAAGGGCTGATATTCCAATTGTAAGAGATTTAGAAGGTTTCATTGAATCAAAGAAAAAGAAGGGAACACCAAAAAACATGGCAAAAGAAGTCATCGATGTCGAGGAAGACGAAGAAGAAAATGACGAAGATGAAGACACATCAGATGATTAAGATACCTAGACAGCAACTGAAAGACAACTAGAAACACATAATGAGAGCTCACCTGAAATTCCCTTAATAGTGTATCATGAAAATCAGATTTCACTGCTAACTTTCCTTCCCTCAGTGGTGCATAGCTGTGTTTTCATGTAAGACATGCGGTGATCCCCTTTACATTCGAAATGCTGAGATGAAAGAGAAGATTCTGACGATGGATGTACAATGTCTCAAGGGTCACAAGAGTGTTCGTAGGTTATCTGAACATCAGGCTAAAGATATGGCTCCTGAGGTTTTCAAGAGGCTCTATATATGCACTGAATGCGGGTCGAACATGACTCATATTGAGGAACGTGGTCACGGAAACAGTATTGAGAGCGTCTTTTTATGTCCGATACACGGACCACAGAAACGTGAGTTTCCCAGCGCTTTTCATGCGGTGGTAGAACTCGCTGGTGCTGATGTTGACAGCCCGCGTTCTATTATTGACTCTTTTAGATGCCTCAGTTGTGGGTTAGTTTTCGCAGTCAACGAGATTGATTTACGACAAGGTATTTTTGAAATTGAAACTAGGTGTGCCAATGGTCACAAAAACACAAGATACCTTCCTACCAGCCTTGAAATTTCTTTACTAAAGAATATTCTTCAACGAGTTGTTCACTGTGACAAATGTGGTTTGCCTGGTCACATTATTGATTTGGAAAAGAGAGGGAATACCGCTCGGCTCACAACATCATGTCCTATTCATGGAACTTCAAAAAAGAATATTCTGTCAACACAAATTGATATTCTCCAAGAGGCTGTTTCCGAGATTCCTGATGATGCAGTAGTAAAATCATCACTTACATCTTATGACTGTCGTCGATCGCTAGCAATAAGAAGTATTGAAGAAGACAAACAAGGGTACAAATTGAAATGTATTTGCCCAGGTACAAAAAGCACTCCAGATAGAGTCTTACCAATAACTTGGACTGAGTCAGTAGTGCAACGTATAGCAACAGCTCTCCTAACTTGTGATGATTGTGGACATCTAACTCATATCCTTGATAAAAAGAGGACAAAGAAGAAAGTTGGATTTAGAATAGTATGTCCTGTGCACGGTGTAATGAAGCGCGAAGCACCACCTGATGTTTTCAAATTGGTCGAAGAAACAGAGGTTTCAATTGACAGAATGCCTTCAATCGTGAGGAGTTTAAGCTGTGAAAAATGCAGCATGCCAGTGAATGTTCGTGATGTTGAGGAACGACGAGGTTTAATTGAGTTGGATGTTGAATGTCGAAATGGGCATCGCTCCAAAAGATTGTTCATTCCCGGGTTGGACCAAAAGACGCTTACTGGCCTATACAAAAGGCTGTATCAATGTCCTGAATGCTATGAAACACTTGATCTCGTTTACATCGAAACACGTGCGCGTGAAGACCGGGTTGTTTTACTTTGTCCCCTTCATGGAAAAACAGTACTCGACATTCCACCGGACCATGCGGAGGCAATGCAGAACGCCTACAATGAAATCCAAGAGGACAAGACTAAACCTCTCGTTGAAGTATCTGAACCAGAAGCTCCTGATATTCTAGATGATTTAACCGCAGCTATTGATATTGGTGAAACTGGAGTCGCAGTCTTCAGAGGTTGTGAAATTGTTGGTGGTAAATTTGATTTCAAGGTCAAAGTTAGGAATGGTAGCGGCTATGTGATAACAAACGTCACTGTTTCAATTGTTGCATATCCTCAGGATTGTATGGAACTAGCAGGTGAAAATGTCAAAACGATATCTCGAATTGAAGTTGGTGGCTTTAGAAGCCCTCAATTCACATTATATCCAACGAAAGACTGTGTTCAGGGTAAGATAGTAGCTACTGTTTCATATATTGACTTCCTAGATCAGCTGCACACAGTAAGTGTCGAACCTTATTTGATACGCTCTGTCTGCGACTTGCTTCAACCCTCTAAGAAAACATCAGAATCATTTGATTTAATATTGACTAGCCTTGAGAAAACACAGCAAGAGCAAACACTAGATTGGAACGCTCAAGTTCTTTTCACAAAAGCTGAAAAAATTCTACCTGCAAAGAATTTCCACATTGTAGATAGTGAAGAACAAATTTTGAGTGGAGAATTCATTGGCACTATCAGAGGATATGCAGAAGGTAAGTACACGCAAAAGAAGATTGCAGTAATCATCCTAATCAGTGGCCCTGAAAATGGAAGGCATTCATGTGTGAGAGTTGAGGCACTTGGAGAAGATGTAGCAATGTTGCCTACAACTATCGATGAGTTAGCTGACACCATGGATTCTTGGGTTTGCCTTCGTTGTGGAGCGCCGCTAGAAGTTGAACAAGTTGAAGAGATGGGAAAACGAAATCCAATCCGGTGTAAGTACTGTACTGCAACCCTAACCATTGCCCTTTATCTCCAATAGGGTAACTCTTTACACTTACGGAATATCTTTATGGAACCAAAACACAAGAGTTTTCGATTCGCCGCCGCGCGCCAAGTGGAGGAGAAGACAATGTTCACTTGCAAGAAATGTAAGGAACCTTTCTATGTTCAGGCTGGCGAGCTTAAGGGTCAAACCCTTCGAGTCTATTGCCAATGTCTAAAGGGGCACAAGGGGAAGAGGGACATATCGAGGTATCAAGCTGATAGCATGGCTAATGATATTTTCAAAGGCATCTTCACATGCATTGAATGCGGATCCACAATGACACTAATGAACACTGATGTAGGTAAGCACAAGGCTGAGTACATCTTCATCTGTCCAATACATGGTCCTCAGAAAAGAGAGATACCTTCTTTCTATCACACCTCAATAGCCGGACTACAGGGTGGCATGAATGATTCAAAATCAATTCTTGACTCTCTCAGTTGTCCTCGGTGCGGCGAAGTATTCGCTGTGAATGAAATATCTGAAAAAAAAGGAATCCTTGAGGTAAAAACAAAGTGTCCTAGTGGACATAAAGAGATGCGATTTGTGCCTAAAATAGCAGATGAATCCGTTCTTAAGACAGTAGTTAAACGACTCATTCATTGTGATGAATGCGGCCTTCCCTGCCAAGTATTGGGAACTCACCCCAAAGGCAACAAGGCTCAGATTGAAATGTCATGTCCTGCTCATGGAAAGACAAAGAAAGAACTCCCTGCTGAATATGCTTGGATGATTGAATCAATCGTAGAAGCTATGTCTGAGGGAAGCATCATAAGATCGATGTTGAACTGTCGTGATTGTGGGGAATCGCTTTCTATCAAATCTATTGAACTTGATAAGATGAAATACAAGCTCAAATGCAGTTGCATGAAAGGTCACGGCATTGAATTATCTCAACCTGCGGAGCTAGATGAGGAAGCTATTGATGCCATAGTTGGAGGAGTTTTGAAGTGCAATGATTGCAATCTCGTGACTGGCATTGCCGAAACAAAGGTCAGTGGTAACGAGGTAGAATTGAAACTCATTTGTCCAGTTCATGGTGAATTCAAGAAAAGTGTTAGCATGGGTATTTACAAACATATTGAGGAACGAGACAAACATATTGATAGGATGCCCTCTGTTGAAGAGAGCCTCAAGTGTGAGAAATGCGCATCGCCACTTACTATTCGTGACACAAAGGTGCGTGATAGCACAATTAACCTAAAAATGGAGTGCCGCAATGGACATGGTGTAGACCGCCATCTTCATGTCGGTGCTGACGACCTGGTGATTGAACGTTTCTATCGTCAATTATATGAATGTCATAAATGTCATACTCCATTAACTCTATTGTCCATTGAAGATAAGGGGGAGAAGTCCGACGCGATTCTTAGTTGTGAGAATCATAATGAAAGCAAGGTGGAAATTCCAACAAAACATGCTGCAGTTGCTAGAGATGCCTATCTTTCAACAATGACAATGTCTGATCTTCAGAAGCTCCTAGAAACTCGATTGCAAACAGAAAGAGCTGCTGAATACCAGATTGAAAAAGATGCTGATGTTCAGGAGATGCTAGATATTGTTAATGATATTATTGAACAGCAAAGCGTTAGATTCGTTGGCGAAAAGAGTGGAACCAAGAATGGAGAAGAATCTTGGTACTATGGAAAAGCCAGAGCTGGCACAGAATATATTGTGATTGGCTCTGTTTCAAAGGACAATCTAACAATGAAAATCTCAGTCGCTAGTGATGATGAGAATAAGATGAATATGCTCCTTTCAGAGATGCGTGATAATCTTAGAGAGGTCCTTCTAAAACTACAAGCCAAGACTGATGATCTTGCACCCAAGAAGATAGAATGTGTCCAATGTGGGGCAGCGTTGCCTAAACGCGCACTTCCAGGAGAAACAGTCATTTGTGACCATTGTGGTACTCTTCTACATTGGTAGTAAATCGATTATTCACCGGTCCACATTGTCCGATTCTTATCGGAAATCCCAAGATGAGTTAATACACGTTCTACTACTGAGTCTACAAGTTCTTCAATGGTTGTTGGCTTTGCCCAAAATGCAGGACTTGCAGGAATGACTATTCCCCCTGCCTCAGTAACGGCAACCATATTTCGAATATGGATAAGGTTTAGAGGTGACTCTCTAGGAACAAGAATAAGGGCACGCCTTTCCTTTAAAGTACAATCAGCCGCTCGTGCTATAAGATTGTCTGCATATCCATGAGCAATACCTGCGAGAGTCTTCATAGAGCAAGGAATAATAACCATCGAATCAATAGGGAATGTGCCACTAGCTGGACCTGCTGTGAGATCATTTTCATCATAGAAGAAATCTGCTTCTTTTTTGAGGTCTTCTTTGTCAATGCCTGTTTCATACTTGAGAGTTTCCCCGCCCCATTTACTAACAATTAGATGAACTTCATGATCATTCGATTTTAATGCTCTCAGAAGTCTAACTCCGTATATGGCACCACTGGCACCCGTTAAACAGACAAGGACTCGTTTTTTCATGTTTTTCACCAATAGCCCGGAATCTTTGAAATAGAACTTATACATATACCTCTATCGAAATGGCGAGCGGTCGAAATCTCAGATGAAAAATGCCAAGAGAATGTAAAGGAGAATCGACCCTGCTCCAGCTCTTATTCCTATTTTCTTCGCAATACCTGCTGCCTCAGCAACATTCTGCGTAAGAATGTCAAATCCCTTCTCTCCGAAAGTCCTGAGGCCACTTGCTTTTCCGAATCCGAGACCGACTTTGACTGGTTGTATCCTTTCCCGAGCCTTTACAGAAGCAGCCACGATGTGCTCCAAGGTTTCATCTGGTTTATTTCGCCCAATCGGTGGATATCCTCTACTTGAGAGAGAGATTGCATTAACAACGTGTGTGTCTGTAGTGATAACCTCGGAATTATCAAACCCTTGTGCTTTAAGTAGACTCTGCACCTTTTCTCTGAATCCTGGTTCCATATTGTTACCATCAATAGAAATCAGTGCCATCTCTCGCTCACCAAGATTGAGAACTATTGCAATTATTCCTCCCAAACCAATTCCTTCTGACTGACTAATATCATCTGGAATTATCTGATGCATCCCTAGCTGTAATTTGGTTTTTTCATTGTTTATTGTCGAAAAAACTGCTCCAGAAACCGCTCCTACATACTCCATCGCATCGGCGTCTCCCGGAGTAACAGAAACAGCACGATCATCAATGCAGTTATGAGCATCAACCAATGCAACGCCGCCAATCTGAGGTAGACGACTTCGTATCATATTTGCTACATCATATCCTACGTCAAGAGAGATATCATCCGTGAACTCTGGTGAACTAGTACTTATTGTAAGGACATCATTTCCAACGAATAGACTCCAGACCTTGAACTTACTCCCATCTGACCAATGAGGACCAGAGATGAAATCATGCATCTCTGTTTCCTCAATGAGTCTATCTATCTCAGCCAATACTATTGGATAATCTTCTTTGGTTGTTAGATTCTGTTGATGTGTACAACTACCATGCATCACAAATCCAGGTATCCCATGTTCTTTCTTTATGTGTTCAATAATGACAGAGGGGAGATCACTACTACCAATATCTCTGAAAGGTCCTGGATGGACATATTGAACTACCCCACAAGCTACTGGACCCTCATCGTCTCTAAACATGATAATTTCAACAGGAATGTCCTGAATGGTTGCGATTTTGGTGAGTATGTCTTCGAAAGGTTTTGGATTGTCTGCTAGATAGTCATGACCAAACGCCCTTAGAAGTTGAGGTCCATTGATTCCAAGGTCTCTCTCGAAGGGAACACTTACAGCTCTATAGATAAAATGAACAACAAATGAAGCAATTATTAGGGAACTAGGAACAGAAATGACCCAAAATGGTGGTAATATAGGAAGAGCAGAATTCATAGGAGCAAGCAGAAACTCGACAATAATCCAAAGGAGTGGGGGCATTAAAGCAGCCGTAACGTTTCTTATTGGATGATGATCACTCAGTCCATTTACTAGAAACGCGAAAGCCATGTAGGCAATCGACACTCCCAAAATTGAAAATCTAATCTCAAATACATCTGAAGATCCAATTGCATCGATGATTCCACCAATTGCGCTTAGTGATATCCAAAAAATCAACCCAAAGAGCACTAGTCCCCCAGTTCTTCTTCCATCTAGGGGAGAACCTTCATCTGTCGCTATTACATAAAGAAGTCCTGAACCTATGAAGACTGGTATTCCAAGAATGATCAAATAACTAAGGAAAACATCAAAAAGAAGTCCTTTCGTGACACTTAGTACAATCGACCCTATTAAGACAAGGAGAATCATTCTCAAAACTATCTGGCGATAGGATGGAAGTTGCCATACTCTAGAATAGAGTCGAACTGTTTCCTTGACCTTCGCCTTCTCTCCCAACGTTACATCACTCGTTGTTCTGCTACATCGTTTGTATAGGTCTTATCAAACTTCCCCCTAGGCATTGGAGCGTATCTACCAAAGCTTTTATATCGCATTCGATATCAAGACATATCGTATTCGATAATCGTATCCGATATTGGTTGGGTGATAGCTATGGCCGATGAAACTCAGGGAAAGGACTGTGAGCATCTGGAGATGCCTCAATCTATACCAAGAGGTCTTCTTCGTCATATCATACCTCGTCTGCTCAAATTGCAAGACTTGACCGGTACTGAGATAATGCAAGAACTTCATTCATTGACTGATAGAGAGTGGAATCCAAGTCCCGGTACTATTTATCCACTTCTTTCATCTCTTGAAGAGGAAGGAATAATTCAGACGGTAAAGACTGAGGGTCGGAGTAAGACATACAGTCTCACAGATACGGGACGAACACAGTTAGCATTATTCCTAAAACATAGAAAGCAAGCAGTTGGTCACAAAACTCGTCTTGGTCCAAGACTTTGGGAGCGTTTACTGGAACCCCAAGAACGTGTACGATTTCATATGCACGGGATGGAATACTCAATTGAAGCTTTGGAGTCAATAGAGAACTCCCTGAACACCAAAGATCGCCAACGATTACTAAAACAGCTAGAAGAGATGAAGAACAGAATTTCAACTCTAATTGATATATTGAAGCATGGAGGAACATAGATTGTCTAGAAGCAATGGTGGAAAAACCATTAGAAAAAGCCCTGCACGTTACATGCTTAGTGGTTTAATGAGGAACAAAGGAATCACTGCATTTGCATTGCTTCTCACAATTATCTCAACAATACTAGTTACTATCCCCTCGATTTTCATTGGTTTAGCAACCAATGAATTGTTGCAGCCGGATGGAGTCACACCTGAACTTACGATTAGTCCTCAGTTTGTTCTCTATGTGTGGATTATTATTGGACTTGCACTTGCATACATGGGTCTATACTTTGTTGTAGGTTATGTCTGGGCTATTGTGACCTTGCGCTGGGAACGTGATGCTCGCCAAGATTTCTTTGAAGCTCTACAAGATTATAGTATGACCTTCCACGATGAGGTTGACAGCAAGCGTCTGCTCTCAGTCGCCATGCAGGATATCTCATGGGTGAGATTTTCATTAAATCCTGCACTCCGAAATTTGGCGGGTGGTTTCATTTCTTTTGGAATAACTGCAATAATTCTCATCCAAATTGATTTTCGTCCTACAATTCAAAACTTATTAGTCCTGCAACTTGGAGGATTTTCAATACCAATCGCTGGCTTTGCTTTAATCATGTTAATTGGAACACCAGTCTATCTCGCGTTTTCATATAGATATGCAAACTCAGTTGAATCTGTTCGACGAAAGAGATCTGAAGATATGGAAATGTTGACAGCGCGTACTCAGGGAGTATTTACAGGTATTGAGGTTGTAAGAGCATTTGGAAAAGAGAACGTCGAACAAGAGAAGTTTCATGACATAAGTAAAACGTATGAAACCTCTGTGACAAAAGAGGGTCGGTTGGCTGCATTCTATATCCCTGCACTTGTTCTTGTAGGGATGACAACAATTGCCTTTCTATATTCAGCTTATGCAGTCATCAATGGAGCTTTAGAAATTGGAGATATGATTACCATTCTCGCGTTGCTCGTTTCACTCGAAGGTCTGAATTTCCAACTTCCAAGAATGCTTCTTGTACTTCGAGGAGGATATGTGAATGCTCAACGAATTGTTGATATTCTAAATTGGAAAGAGATACTGATTGAACCTGAGGGGGAGGTAAAAGAAGTAGATTGGCTAGGTGATATTGTATTTGACAATGTAAGCTTCAAGTATGGCTCCGAGGAGAATGACAATGATCACTACGCTTTGAAAAACTTCAACATAACGATTCCTGGAGGGTCTCGCGTTGCGCTTATTGGGGGTCCTGGTGGTGGTAAGAGCACAATTCTGAAGCTTATCCTACGACTCTATGACCCTACTGAAGGCTCAATTAGAGTGGGTGGCGTGAATCTTCGGGATGTACGGACGGAATCTGTTCGTGACGTTGTTGGACTTGTTGAACAAGACATATTCTTGTTTCGAATGAGCATTCGCGATAATATTGCATTTGGCCGCAGTCAAGCAACAATGGATGAGATAATTGATGCAGCAAAGAGAGCTCAAGCTGATGAATTCATCGTGGATCTCCCGGAAGGTTATGACTCTATGATTGGCGAGCGTGGAATGACACTGTCTGGCGGGCAAAGACAAAGACTTGCTATTGCTCGTGCAATCATACAAGATCCCAAAATCTTACTCCTTGATGACTCGGTTAGTGCAATCGATGCCCAAACTGAGTTCCTTATGAGAAAAGCACTCGAAGAGGTGATGGTAAATAGAACTAGCATAACTGTCACACAACGTCTTAGAACTCTCATTGAGTCTGATCTAGTGATTATTGTAGATAAGGGTGAATTGATTGCAGCTGGTTGTCATGAGGATTTACTTAGGGGTTCAGAACACTATCGCAAGATCTTCGAAAGATTGCCCGGCGCACAACAAATACTCGCAGCTGCATCTGTCCATGGAGGTTCTTCATAATGGCTATGCATGGAAGACACGGACCAACTGCACTAGCAGGTGAAAGAGAGAAGAGAAGCAGACCAATTCGTGTTCTCCTAGGTAGAATGGTTCAGTATCTTGGTAGATTTAGAAGAATTGTAGCTATTGGTGCAGTCTTGTCGTTGCTTTCAACAATTGTTTCAGTATTTGATCCTCTGATTCTATCATTCGGAATAGACTCTCTTCTAGTGGTAAATCCTGTTATCAGTACTACCGTCTTCCTCACTCTACTATACTTGCTCTTCAAAGTAACATCTTGGGCACTTAGTAGCATCAACACATGGATACTTGCTGGTGCACAGGCTGGGTTTGTACAAAATATACAAGAAGATCTCTATAGCTACCTTCTAAGAGCAGACCTTTCTTATCACAAATCCGAACAGAGTGGAAATGTGACTTCTAGGGTAACTTCAGATACCGTAGAACTAGGGACAGGTGTTCAAGTAATTATTGACTTCGCAAGTCAGGCATTAATGCTTGTTTCTTCATTCCTACTGCTATGGATCGTGAATCCATTCATCGCATTGACCTCATTGGTTGTTGTTCCGGGAGTCGCTTTTATTGCAGTTCTATTCGGTACAGTTGGTCAAAGAATCATGCTTGCGTCTCGAAGAGCTTCTGGAGCAGTGTCTGGCCAGATTGCAGAAAATCTCAGTGGGATTCATGTTGCGAAAGCCTTCAATCGAGAACGAGAGCTTGCAGAGAAGATGATGGAATTGAATCAAAAATCATACCATTATGGTTTCAGGTTCATGATTCTCATGAGTGCAATGCAACCACTTGTCCGATCAATTGGTCAATTTGCATTGGCTACAATGTTATTTGTCGCTGGGTCATTGGCGGTTGGAACCCTACCACTCCTCACAATAGGTGAGGTGTTTTTAGGAATTACACTCATCCATAGATTCCTGTGGCCTCTCCTAGGACTAAGTATGATGTTTACTCAGGTTCAGACTTCCCTTGCTGCAATGGATCGAGTTTCTGATGTTCTTGAGTCTAAGCCAGCAATTACAGATGATTCAGAAGCTGTCCCACTTGAGGAGAAAAGCGATGGCATATACTTTCAAAATGTGTCATTCGAGTACGTAAAAGATACTCCTGTTTTGAATAACGTGACCTTCTCAATAGAACCTGGTGAGATGGTTGCTATAGTTGGGCACACTGGGGCTGGTAAAACCACTATCGCCGCATTAGTTAATCGTTTCTACGACCCCACAGAGGGTGGAATTTTCATTGGTGGTCAAAACCTCCGACTAGTCACTCAAGAGTCACTTCACAACTCAATGTCATTGATACCTCAGGAACCATATCTTTTCGATGATACTATTATTGAAAACATACGTTATGGACATCCAGAGGCCACAGATGAGGAGATTTACAATCTTTGTAAAATGATAGGTGCGAACGAATTCATTGAGGTTCTTGCTGATGGATATGATACACGCATTATAGAAAGTGGGAAGAATCTTAGTGCAGGGCAGCGTCAGATGATTACTATCGCACGTACAATGCTGGCCAATCCAAAGATTCTCATTTTGGATGAAGCAACCAGCCGGTTAGATGCATATAGTGAGTCTCTTGTTCAAGACGCTCAAGAACGTTTGTTCTCAAATAGAACTACTATTGTCATTGCACATCGTTTGACAACCATAGCAAATGCCTCTCGAGTTCTTGTGTTTGACCACGGAGATTTGGTCGAGCAGGGAACTCATGATGAGCTGTTGGCCCTAGATGGAGTCTTCAAGTCTCTATATGATACATACTACGTACATCAAGGCATTGAAGAAATCACAGAAGAGGTTGCAGAAGTTGCCAAGTCTGAGGTTGAAAAATATGGTGTTGAAACCCCTGTTCCCTCTGGCTCAGGCATGATGATGATGGGAATGGGTGGCTTAAACTCAGGGATGAGTCAAGGTGGTATGGGTGGTGGCATGGGTGGAATGAAGCCTTCTCCTGAGATGATTGAGCGGATGAAAGACCTTTACAAATCTGACCCAGATTCAATTCCACCACCAATGCGTGAGATGCTTGAAAAAATGATTGAGGTGAAGGAAATGAATGATGATAAGAAAAGGGAACTTGGAAAACGAGAGCTTAGTGGACATGGTGGTCCAATAGGATCTGGGAGGCCATCTCCTGAGATGATAGAGAGTCTCAAAGAGAAGTATAGAAGCGATCCAGAATCACTACCACCCAATGTCCGTGAAATGATTGCAAGAAGAATAGCTGAGGAAGAAGAATCTGACTAAGGCGTGAGAGGTTGTCACCTCCTAACTCCTTCACTAGGCTCGAAAATGATATTCAGCTTGCTTGCAATGAGAAAGGATGCTCCAACAAGAAGATAGGACTCGATTGCTGTTATTTGACTAAATGAGTTTCCACTGCAGTAGTCTTCAAATTGCCAAATTACACCTCGTAAGAAGAGAAGAATGACTCCAAAGAGTAGTAGCAGCAGTGGTCTTGCAATATACCCATCTTTGAAAATCCATAAGGTTCCAGAGATGATGCACACAATAACCCCAAGAACAACAATTATCGGTACAGAAACTATAGTCGATAGTAGATTTCTGGACGGAAATAATATTGCTAAAATTACTACCAATGACAGTGATGTTAATGTCGTAATGACTCCAAGAGCGAGCCAGAGTTGAGTACCTTCAGTCAACTTCAATGTTGAATTTAGAGACTTAAGATATCCAACTATTCCCAATGACCAAAGGAGCAAACCTGGTATCTGGACCAGACCTATTGTGAAACAGATCTGAGCTGAGTTTTCATTCATATATACTAAAATCGTAGTGATGTCTGCTAGGCAAAAGAAAATCAAGCCAAATGCAATCCATACATTCAGAGTATGGTATCGATCTTCTTTAAGAAATGATTCGCGACCAAAGAAGCTTATTCCCATGATTCCAATACCGAGTGCAACAACAGGTGCGACTATACTTGCCCCAGAATAAACGAGTGCAGAAAAACCAACTAGCACAAGGATTGCTGAAACAACAAGGATGAATATTCCCAACAAAATGATAAATGTTGCATAAATCCACCTTGACAATCTGCTTCTTACTCCTGATGCACTATATCCATTGAGTATCTCAATTCTGTTTTGTATATTGTTACGATGATTTTATGGCAGTCAGATACTCCCATTCGATATCATAAGCTGTACTTGGAAAATGGGTTTGTATCTCTCTTCTTGTGTTTGTCACTATTCTATTAATTGGATTCGAACCAAGCAGATCTTTTACTTTCTTTGTAACAAATTGTAGAAGAACCCTAAACCCATCATTGACTACATCAGGGCTTATTGTGCCCCTTATCGTCGCAGCTGTTAGGGAACTCCTCAGTTCAATATCAACTCCTTCTTCTAGGCTGACAAATGCAAGCCAAGGGTAATTATCCACCAATTGTTGCTTTGAAGCTAGGAAAACACTTCTCATAACACTCAGTCCAACAATATTCGCACAATTCTTCAAAAGTGATTGAAGGGCTGAGGTATATCTGATTGCAACAGAATGCGCCGGCGATACAAGTTCAATCATTTTTCTTTTCTCTAGGAGAGCAACATCATCAAGAAATCTCTTGAGATCAGATGTCTTAAGGCGTTCCGCCGCAATAGACAGTGGAGTTTCTCCATCAAACTCCGTGAGTGTCCTCACTGTTTCAGGAGATATCGGGCCTGTTAATGGAGTTGATCCTGTGATTGACATTGCTTGATAGATATCATCAGGTTTAACGGGATTATCTATTGTGATTGCTTTTTCCCATAATGCTTCAGCAGCTAAATTAAGTCCCACTTCAAGAGGAACCTCTAGGAACTCCGCTGCCTCTTTAACCGAGCAAATTGAGGGAATCAATCGCAGGAAGGAAATAACCTCTGCTTTCTTTGTGTAGTGCTTCCATTCAGGACGAACTGTGATGATTGTATCAGGATGTATAATGGTTCTGACAAATTCATCAATAACACTTTGTTCAAAACGAGTGTGCACCGCAAGGTCAATATCAACCCATCTTAGAACACTAAACTGTTCTTCAAATCGTTCGATCAATCTTCTTAGCTTTGTCCTAATATCTGCGGAATCTTCCTTTGTCGAAACAGCACCCAGTGTCCACTCACCAAATTCAACAATTATCTTATAGTGTGTACCTTCAAAGGCTCGTGCCTGTGATGTCACCGAACGTGTCGCTTCATCAAAAAAAGAAGTCATAGCTACAAGGAATGATGACAATAACTGTGGATCAAAGGCTGATTCTGTGAAATCTTTGTGGTATAAACACACCCCTGTATCACGTTTGATAATGTATATACTATTGATCTCCATGGGGTGCATTCCTCGTTTCTTAAAGACCTGCCCTAGTCCTATCTTTTCTTTGACGCTGGCCTGCGTGCTTGTATGAACTACCTACACGAATGCTTTTGAGATTTCTAGTGATGTATTCAGCATATAACGAAAAATCCAGATGGTCATCCTTATAGGATGATGTCCTTCTGCAGTTGTGATTTAGATGTCACAGAATGAAGAGATTAGTTTGATGTGTCCATCGTGTGATAAAGCGAAACTCAGAGTTCGTTCTCTACTTTATAGTATACCTTTCTTTAATGAATTAGCCATGTTCTCAATGGAATGCCCATCATGTAACTTTAGCCATAATGATGTATTTTCAGCTGAACAGAGAAAACCTGCGCGCTTCACACTTCTTGTTGACAATCCTTCTCTTCTTAGAGCTCGTGTAGTTCGCTCAGGATCTGGTACCATAAGACTTCCAGAGTTTGGCATTGACGTAGAACCCGGTCCAGCGGCTGAATCTTTCATTACAAATGTTGAGGGGGTCATTCAACGAACAATGTCTGTTGTAGAAACAGCAATCGATTTTGCAGAGCAACCTGAAGAGAAGACTAAGGGTGCTGAGATTCTTGAGATGATGAATCGTGCAATTGAAGGAGAATTTCAGTTCACACTCATTATTGAAGACCCAGCAGGGGTTAGTGGAATTATTCCCGATGATATGTCTAAGGTTAAGTATGAGGAACTCAGTACTAAAGAGGCTTCAAAGCTAAAGGGAGCTCCTTTCTGGCTCGATGCAATTCGAGAGGATTATCAAAGAGCAGTTGACTAGTACACCTAGATAAGATAATTACTTTCTTCGCAGAAATGAGGCGAGAGCGTAAGGGTTAAAACAATCAGTCGAAAACGCTCTCAAAGACGTGGGCCGATAGATCAGCCTGGCAGATCGTCTGGTTTGCATCCAGAAGGT
>PJET01000126.1 GCA_002825515.1 Candidatus Thorarchaeota archaeon MP11T_1
GAGTATATTCGAATTTTCTTCCAGCACGTTGCACCAGCTCTCGTTGCATATGGAGCATTCGGTGGAACCTTGATTTGTGGCGTGATGTACCTGTGGAAGGGAGATCTGAAGTATGACATCCTTGGTGCAGCATCGCTTAAGCTGGGTCTTTTATTCACAACTATAACACTCCTCACTGGAATGATGTGGGCGGATGCGGCTTGGGGGACTCCTTGGAATTGGGACCCTCGAGAAACAACGACACTCATTTTATGGGTTGCTTATGCTTGTATTTTAGCATACAGGGCATCTATCAGTGACCGTGAGTCAAGAGCACAGTTCGGTTCAATATTTGGAATAGTAGCCTTCCCAATGGTGATATTGAGCTATCTTTCAATTCGAATCTGGGAAACATTACACCCAATAGTAATTGAGCCTACAGGTCTTCAGATGGAAATTGAGCATGCTATGACACTAGTTGTTTCTATGATCGCAGTCACAATGATTGCACTAATCTTGATAGACCTGACATACAAAGTTGATTCAGCTCAAGAGAAGTTGATGAGAATTAGAATATCGAGGAGTTAGAAAAATGCAACAAGTTGAATTATTTGTCGTAGCAGTTATCTTCTGGGGCGGCATATTCGTATTCCTAGTATATCTCCTTTTGAGAATGATGGGAATTGAGAAGCAGCTAAGAAGTGTTGAGGGACAGTTAGAAGGAGAACAATAGAGATGAAAAAGCAGGTCCGTATGGCAGCTATTGCAGTAATCCTAGTCGCGACAATTGGATTTGTTGCATTTGCCATGCTGAATCTATTTGTAGACCCATATCTTAGCGTGGATGAAGTTGTTGCTAATCCGGATTCCTACATGGGTCGAACTATTCAGGTTAAAGGTGCCTATTTAGCGGGCTCCCTTACAACGACAATTAATAATGTAACTCTGGTAATGGAAGGCGATAACCATACAATTACTGTATTAATAATTGGAGAAACACCAAATCTGATAGATGGCCAAGATATTGTAGCTATTGGTACGTTGCAGTCTGCAACTCTAATACATGCGACAGAGATTCTAACTTCATGTCCCAGTAGGTACGAACCAGCTACAACAACACCATAAGATGATTACTTCCACTCATCACCGAAACGGACTTTTTGACCAAGTGGTCGAGGTTCACGAGCCCATGGAAGTGGGTTTCGGACTATTGTCGTGGCCAAGATAGCGACACGTTCTCCAATTTGAGCAGCCATTGCCATTGCCTCAGTATCACCTCTGATGTCGCCAGCATTTAACGCAAACCCAATTGGCCAGTATATTGCACCTGGTACGATCATCTCTTTGACTAATAAAAAGAATAAGAGATGTGATAAAGCAAGATCTAATCCAGATCGACGACCAACAACAATTCCTGCAGCAACTTTCCCTTCTAAATGAAGAAATCTTCCTGTTCGATCCATGAGATTCTTCATTGGTGTAGCAACAGAGGCAAAATGATCAGGTGACCCCATAATAATACCATCGGCAGCTTTCATTGTTTCAGCGACTTTATTCAAATCATCATCAAGTTTGCATTTTCCAGCTTTGGAACACTCGCAACAGTGTTCACAAGCAACAATCTTGAGAGCTGAGAGGTCGATGAACTCAATTTTGGCACCTTCTCTCTCGGCTGCTTCGAGTGCTGTTTCAACAAGTATCGCTGTATTACTGCTAGTCCTTGGGCTACCAGATAGACCCAGTATTCGTGTTCTCAAGTATCGCACCCAACTGATGTTCTTCTGAGATATTGGACATTGAATAAGTACTTTTAACCTTGAAATATCATCCGATTATGATTTGTAACCAAATAATTTCAAAGATGGATTAGAAGTTGCAAATTGAAAGAATATTTGTCCAATTCGAGACATTCTTTATTCGATTCATGAAACTGTAACCAAAACTGTTTTGCCGATGCCATTATTAGAGACTCAATTGCTGAAATGGTAAGCAGGGAGAAATGGTGAGCAAGCAAACCCCGATGCAAAGACAATATCTTCAGTTGAAGAGACAATATCCCGATTGTATACTGATGTATCAACTTGGTGATTTTCATGAGATGTTTAATGAAGATGCCAAGATTGCAAGTAAAATCCTTGACATTGTATTGACTGCTAGAGGAGAAGGTGTGGACAAATGGCCAATGTGTGGGGTTCCAAATCACTCAGTGAATAGCTACATAGCCAAATTGCTTCAAGCAGGCTATACTGTTGCGATTGCTAGACAGCTAGAGGATGCTTCTCAAGCTAAAGGTTTGGTAAAGCGCGACGTCGTCCGTGTAATCACTCCGGGTACAGTCCTTGAGAGCACTATGCTTGATGACACTACCAATAACTACCTCGTCGCATTGGTCCAAGATGAAGACATGATTGGGATTTCAGCTGTTGATGTGTCAACAGGTGAGTATCTTGCATCTGAATTCAAGGCGAATCTGGATAGTGAAACCACTCTGAATGAGGTCAGTAAATTTGCACCTTCTGAAGTACTCTTGCCAGACTCATCTTCCAAATCTCGGCTGAAAAAGAAACTTGAAGAAATGGACATCAGAATCACATTGCGGAATGACACAGATTACTCAGCAAGAACTGCAGAAGAACGTATCATGGAACAATTTGGAGTCACAACACTCGATGGATATGGATTGAGCAACAGACGTGTCGCGCTTGGAGCTGCAGGTGCAGTTCTTGCATATCTTAACGAGGTTCACAAGACTGGAGTGGTCACAGTATCAGGTATCCGAACATATAATGTAGACACACACATGATTGTTGATGCAACAACCCAGCGAAATCTGGAACTTGTAAAGAACGCAAGAGATGGAAGCACTCGAGGAACACTCCTCTCAGTACTATCAAAGACTGTAACTCCGATGGGAAAGCGAAAGTTGAAGCAGTGGATGCTAAGACCACTAAGAGATGTTGCAGAGATTGAATCAAGACAGGGTGCAGTTGAAGAGCTAGCACGGGATGCAATAAATCGAAAGGAAATCTCCGATAGTCTTAGGGACCTTGGAGATCTTGAGAGAATAACTAGTAGAATCGTCTTTGGTTCTGCAAATGCAAGAGACCTCCTAGCATTGAAAAATGCTCTTGCTAAACTACCCAAGATTAAGAAATCGCTAGCAGATTGTAAAAGCACGATACTAAAGACTTCCGCTGATTCCATTGATCCCTTAACTAAACTCCATAAAACACTCAAAGAAGCCATTGTTGAAGACCCCCCGGTTTCAGTTCGCGATGGAGGAATGATACTCAAAGGGTTCAGTAGGGAACTTGATGAGTTGAAAGATACGATTGCATTTGACAAGAAGTGGATTGCATCCCTTCAAGCTTCTGAACGTAGAAGAACTGGAATCAAGACGCTTAAGGTAGGTTTTAACAAAGTCTTTGGCTACTATATCGAAGTGACAAAAGCCAATCTCAATATGGTACCTTCTGAATACGAGAGAAAACAGACACTCGCAAATGCTGAGAGGTATATCACTCCTGAGTTGAAGGAGAAAGAGTCCACAGTTCTTGCAGGGGAGGAACGCATCAATAAAGTTGAATTCGAGATTTATGAGAGTCTGCGAGATGAGGTGAGAGGAGTCACCAAGATCCTTCGTCAGGACTCTGAGTCTGTTGCGGTAGTGGATGTATTGGTTTCGTTGGCTGATGTCGCGGTTACCAGACGTTATTCCTGCCCAAAAGTAACTGAAAGAACTCGGATAAAAATTATTGACGGTAGACATGCAGCACTTGAGGTAATTCTTGGGCCAAATGAATTCGTTCCAAATGGAATCGAGATAGGTGATGGTGGAACGACTCTGATGATTGTCACAGGACCTAATATGGCTGGGAAAAGTACCTACATGCGTCAATGCGCAATCATTGTTTTACTTGCTCAGATGGGATCGTTTGTACCAGCTAAAAGCGCAGAGATTGGGCTAGTTGACAGGATATTTACAAGAGTGGGAGCTTTTGATGATCTAACTGCAAGACAAAGTACTTTCATGGTTGAGATGGTGGAAACTGCAAACATATTGAACAATGCCACTGAGAAGAGTCTGGTCATTCTTGATGAGATTGGTAGAGGTACCTCGACATTTGATGGAATGGCGTTGGCGTGGGCTGTGGCTGAACGGATTGTACAGATGAAGACACGCACACTTTTTGCTACTCACTTTCACCAGCTAACAGACATGGCAAAGCAATATCATGGAGTAAAGAATGTCCATACACTAGCGAAGGAAACTGGAAACACGATAGTTTTTCTCCACAAGATAGTTGATGGTGGATCCGACAGAAGCTATGGAGTTCATGTAGCAGCTCTCGCTGGTGTACCAGATCAAGTTGTAAAGCGTGCAAAAGAATTACTGGTCAGACTAGAGCAGGAAAACATAACAGCAATAGATATGACTGAAGCGGATTTTGAAGACACTCGACAGGCAAGTCTTGAAGCTCTTGTCATTGATGACCCAGCTGTGGAGAGAATCAAGCATTTAGATCTTGATAGGACAACTCCAATTGATGCGCTAAATGAATTGAGAGAGATTCAGGATGAGATAAAGCGTCGCAAGAACTAGTACATTGCTTTATCAATCAAAATATGGAAATTTTCAGAATCATATTACCTTGCGGGCGGTCCATGAGAGTTGGAAGTAGATTCATAGTCATATGTCTTATCATTGGATTAGTTATATCTAGCATTCAAGTGGACGCAACTAAGAATACAACAATAATCACTCAGGAGAGTACAAAACCTGAACAACTAGTTTGTCTAAATAATGCTAAAATAGACTCTGACCTACTTGGTACATTTTTGATTGTTGAATATAGTTGGTTTGGAGGAGCATCTGAATCAGACCAACTTAGAAACATCGTAGGACTATTACTTTCAAAAGACAATATGTCTTGGATTGAGGTGAAACGACATACAATTGATGAAAACGAAAGATATGCTAATGTAACCAAGGTTTTCAAAATCTATAACTCATTTGTCGAACCATTTCCATTTGACATGGAAAAGGGAGATATTCTCTATATCAGTATTGGATTGCAGTATGATAATTGGAGTGAGATTCCAGAATATTCTCCAAACATTCGATTGTTCCCTATAACAATTACAGTCTCTTCAAATATCATCAGAGCTTGGTATTTCACTATTGACTGGACTTTGCCAGGAGCTTTCGGTGCAATCTTTCTTTGCCTATTCGCAGTTTTTCTCATGAGCAGACATCATAGACTACAGATAGAAAAGGAGATTATCAAACTACAGAAGCAATAGGGGCTATTCATCCTTGAGCTTCTGAAAATTGAACCTTAGCGAAGATTAAAAACTAGCAGGTTAATCCATTTTTTTGTTATGAAGCCAATTCTTGCACCATCTATCCTTGCAGCTAACTTTGCGCGGTTGGAAGATGACATCAAAGCAGCAGAGAAAGGGGGAGCGGACTATTTCCATCTTGATATTATGGATGGTCATTTTGTACCAAACATATCCTTTGGTCCTTGGATAGCAAAGACAATGAAGAGCATAACAGATGTACCACTGGATGCTCACCTGATGATTACAAAACCACGAGAGTACATTCCCAAATTCATCGATGCGGGGGTTGAGCTTATCTATCCCCATATGGAAGCGTCATACGATGTATATCGTACAGTGCAACTAATTGTGGATCTTGGTGCAAAGGCAGGAATCACACTGAATCCAGCAACTCAAATTTCTACTGTTGACGGAGTATTAGACCTCATTGATTCAGTTCTCTTAATGAGTGTATGTCCCGGGTTCGGAGGACAAAAGTTCATTCCATCAACCTTGAAGAAAATCACAGATCTACGGACATTACTTGATGAACGGAAACCAAAAGTTCGAATAGCAGTAGATGGTGGCGTCGACTTAGAGAACATTAGTAATCTTAGAAAAGCTGGTGCGGATTTTTTCATTGCAGGTTCTGCTGTGTTCAAAGCAACAGATATTGAACAACGAGTACGTGATTTAAAGGAAGCAATGCAGTAGAGATACAAACCCTACGTTTTAAATTCAGCAAGAATCCTACATTTTGTAGTATAGACGATGTCTAGGTCAAGACAGGAGATATCAAGATTTGAAATTCTTCATTGATACTGCCAATGTGGAGGCAATACGTAGGGCACATGATAGAGGAATGGTCGATGGAGTGACCACCAATCCATCACTTGTTGCCAAAGAGGGTCGTGATTTCAGGACAGTTATAGATGAGATTGCATCATTTGTGAAAGGTCCAATTAGTCTGGAAGTAGTAAGTGAGGATGCAGAGGGAATGCTGAAAGAAGCTCGTGAACTCAATAGTTGGATCGACAATGCTGCAATCAAGATTCCTATGACATGGGAAGGGCTCAAAGCGGTCAAAGTCTGTGCTGATGAGGGTATTCAGACAAATGTTACATTGGTCTTCAGTCCGAATCAGGCAATCCTTGCCGCAAAAGCTGGTGCAACATTTGTTTCACCATTCATAGGAAGATTGGATGATGTTGGTCAAGTTGGCATGGAAGTTATTGAAGGCACTGCTCAAATTTATGCAAATTATGGTTTCGAAACAGAGATTATCGTTGCAAGCATCAGACATCCAATACACGTCTATGAAGCAGCATTGATTGGAGCAGATATAGCGACAATTCCGCCAGATGTGCTTGATAAAATGGTAAATCATCCTCTAACAGATGTTGGAATAAAGAGATTCTTGGATGATTGGAAAAAGGTCCCGAAAAAATAGTTGCTAGGAAAGAGGGTGAGAGGGGTGATGAAGGACCCCTCTTCATATTCTCTCGCATTTCTTAGCCATCGCACCAAGTACTACGGCAACCGCCCAGCTTAATCAACATCTCTGTTGATAGCTCAACCAGATTATTGGATCCGGTTGGTCGTGGAGGGGGTTTGATGTTGTTTCAATATTTTTGAATATTGATTATCAGTTTATAATATAATTAGTTTATATATATGAGCCTATGTAGGATGAATTGGGCCAAAAAATAGAAATTCGCTATACACACTATGACAAGAAAGATATGGCATTGTGATTCAGAATGTGGATGTGTGTGCCATGAATCTCGAAGCGGACCTTATCGTATTCAACGGCAATATCATCACGATGGATCCCCAAAAACCGACTGTAAATGCTCTTGCAGTAAAGAGCTATAAGGTGTTAGCAGTGGGTGAAGAGGATGAAGTGTTGGAGCTCGTACCTACAGCAAAAAGAGTTATTGATCTTGGAGGAAAAACTGTCATTCCAGGTTTTATCGATGCACATACTCATCTGACAAGTGCTGGAGTTAGGTCAAAACATGTTCAGCTTGATAAAGTTGGTTCGCTAGAGGAAGCAATTCAATTCTTGAAAGATTCAGTGCCCAAGTATCCTAAAGGCGACTGGATATTTGGTTATAATTGGGATGAGAGTGAATGGAAAGAGAAAAGGTACATTCAATCGAAAGATTTGAACCCGGTCAGCAAAGAACACCCAATAATGGTGACACGTGTCTGTGGTCATCTTGTTTCAGTAAATGATACAGGACTCAAGAAACTTGGTATATCATTAAACCAAGACGGAGTTCAGAAAGATAGACTAGGAAGACCCACAGGTGTTTTGAAAGATATAGAAGAGGTATGGGAGAAAGTAAGACCTACAGCAGAACAATTTCGAGAAGCGGTTGTAGTAGGAAATAAGATTGCGAATGAGAAAGGGATTACTACTGCTGTCGATAATGCGATGACTGGAGTTTTAAGACATATTAGAGAGATTGAAACAAGACATGAACTTACAACCCGAATGATTGTGAACATTCCCGTGGACCAGATAGACCACATGATTGGTCTTGGTTTAACATCCGGAATGGGTAGTCCAATGGTAAAAATCGGGGGCGTAAAAATTTTCATAGATGGATCAATTGGAGCAAAGACTGCATATGTATCAAAAGGATACATTGATGATTCAAACAATAAGGGTATGCTACTTTTCCCTCGAGATAAGTATGAGGCTGTGGTAAAGAAAGCTGTTCAAAATAACATACAGACGGTTACACATGCCATAGGAGATGAAGCGATTGAGTTGGTCATATCAACATTTGAGAGTCTCCCAGATAAAAGCATGTTAAGAAAGCAAAGGCATCGTATAGAACATGCAGAGATGATAAATGAGTACCAAATTCGAAGAGCTGTAGGTTTGGGGCTTATCTTGTCAATGCAACCAAATTTTGTGGGCAGGTGGCAGCACCCGGGGGGACTTTATAATACTAGATTTGATGAGGAGCAGGTCAGAGGAATGAATATGTTCCGAGTCGCTCTGGATAATGGGGCGCGATTGTGTTTTGGTTCTGATGGAATGCCCTATAGTCCTCTCTACGGTATCTGGTCAGCAACGACACATAACAATGAGCGTGTTAGACTGACAGTCGAAGAAGCGCTCCGGTGCTACACACTAGAGAGCGCATACTCTGTGTTCCAGGAACACACCTTGGGGAGCTTAACAGTTGGGAAAAGAGCAGACTTTGTAGTTCTTTCTGACAATATTCTGAGAGTCCCACCAGATGAGATCATTGACATTGATATTGAAATGACAGTTGTTGGGGGAATTGTAGAGTATTCAGTAGCTCGTACGTGAGGTGTCGAAGTGGGTAAGATCAAAGTCCTAAGCGAGGATCTTGTTTCACTCATCTCTGCAGGGGAGGTTATTGAGAACCCCTCTTCCATCGTTAAAGAACTCATCGAGAACTCGCTTGATGCAGGAACTGACATGATAGACATCTCAATTGAAGGTGGAGGTATTGATAGAATTGTAATTTCTGACAATGGGACAGGCATTTCTCGAGAAGACTGTGAGGTTTGTCTTCAAAGGCATTCGACAAGCAAAATATCTACAAAAGATGACATCAATGAAATAACCACCTATGGATTCAGAGGAGAGGCTCTAGCGAGTATTGCAGCAGTTGCGGATATTAGAATCACGACTCAGACAGAAGATGAGGATGTAGGTACACTTATTGTCTCAAGAGTTGGAGAGATTCCCAAGATTTCCGATTCCTCCAGACCAATAGGGACAACCGTTGAAATGGGCGAATTATTCAAGAAAATGCCAGCAAGAAGGAAACACTTGGCAAGTCAAAAAGTGGAAGGTCAACGGATTTTCGAGGCTGTCATGAGGCACGCAGTCATTAGAACGGATGTTGGTTTCAGATTGACTAGAGATGGAGATGTCATAATTGACTGTCCACCTTCACAGAGTGCCATTGATAGAATTACGTATCTCTGGGGAAGTGATATTGCCAAGGGTTTGGTGGAAGTGTATTATTCCGAAGAGGGTATTTGGGTAGAGGGATTTGTTGCAATGCCCCCAGTTTCAAGAGGTAATAGATCTCGCGAATATTTTGCAGTTTTAAAGAGGCCAATAACTGATGAACGTTTGAGTCAAGCAGTTGAATCAGCATATTCAACACTACTAATGAAAGGTCAATACCCTGTTTGTTCCCTTGACATAGCGATGAAGCTCGCAGATGTTGATGTGAATGTTCATCCGACCAAACGTGAGGTCAGAATACTAGACATTGAAAAGGTCAGTTCAATCATTACAATAGCTGTAAGAGATGCCCTTGGAGTTGAAAAGCCAAGCAATGAAAGCCATTCATTGGAAGACTACTTCGAGGGACTTGTAGCCAAGGGAGTTGAACCAAAACCACTACCCAGCACGGCTCAATTTGATCAAGTTAGGATCTTGCCTTCTGTTGAACATACGACTCTTGAGTCATTCACAGGGATTGGTGAAGATATTGAACCAGTAAATCTGCTTGGTGGTCTGTTTAGAATGATTGGTCAAATCCACAAACTCTACATTCTTCTGGAGGATGAAGATGGTCTTCTAGTCATCGACCAGCATGCCGCTCATGAGCGAGTATTATATGAGGAATTGAGAAAAGAGGTTAATGAAGATAGGGTCGCTGTTCAGGAGCTGCTTCAACCATTTGTGTTGAGTTTAAGTCCCACTGACGTAGAACGGATTCTAGACCTTTCGGATATTCTGAATAACATTGGTTTTTCAATAGAAAGCTTCGGTGGGAATGAAGTTTCTATTTCGACAGTTCCAGAGATTTTTGGTAAAGTCGCATCAGAAATTGAACTTATCACATTACTAGATAGTATTGCCACTATTGGTATTGCAGAGGCAAAGGATTCATTCATGGATGAACTTGTTAAGCTAACAGCATGTCATTCAGCTTACAGAGAGGGGGTAACTCTGAACGTTGATGAGATACGTAATTTAATTGAAGACCTTTCCAAGACTCAAGTGAAATATACATGTTGTCACGGTCGTCCGTCAATAATCCGAATCAAGAAGGAGAGTCTCGACAAAGCTGTAGGCAGATTAGGTCATGAGGCAATTCTACGTTTTAAAAAACGACATAGAATCGGTAAAAAAGAATAGAGGGGGAAGTCAATTGACTTCCCATCAATTTTCATTTCTTCTTTGTTGTTTTCCTCTTTGGCTTAACAGCAGGAGCAGCACTAGAAGAGCCACGTTGTCTGATAACAATGGCACCAATTACGACAACACCAAGAACTCCAGCACCAATGAGGAGTAGTGTTATAGGATCGATTGGGAATCCGCCTGTTGGCTCAGTCATCATAAAGACAATTTCATTCTGCCAGAGTTCAACACTATCAGCATAGGTAGAATCGTCCTCGTCAGTTCCAAAATTATCAATAATGATGGTATTGAAGAGAGTCTTTCTATCGTTACTTACTACAATAGTGGCAGTATCACTTTGCGTGGTTGCAGTTGTTCCTGCAAGTGCGGTATAGCCCTCAAAATAGATAACGGCATCGCCATCATCACCGAAGATATTACTCGACGTGTAGTTATTCATTGAATGATCATTTGGCTCTGTGAAGATAGGATGAGATGCATCCCAGATATACATTGATGGTTGGCCTGACAAACTGGAACTCCACTCCACACCCATCTTTGACCACAATGGATGTGTTGGATGACTATCCACGTCAAAGGAAGTCAGTATTAATGTCCCACCGGTATTTACGAATGCATATAGTTCATCATAGATTAGGGATTCAGGGAAATAATTAACATTGTTATAGATTAGCAAGTCCCATGACTGCGAATCAACAAAGTCATCCAAATACTGACGTGTATTGAAGAGCGAGTACGAGAGTCCGAGATCTCTAAGAGCCTTACAAACAGCATCATTCCATCCTAGATAATCAGTATGTACAAGAATCCTTGCATCATTAGAGGTCAACCAATTTAGAACATTTAGTGCAAATCGAGTGTTCGAATTGTTGAATAGATACATGTTGTCAAAGATGTTCATGTCCGCAGAGAGGATTGCTCTACCCGCTCCAAATTCTTCACTTGCTACAACTGGGAATGATCCATCGAACCAAAGCGCAGTTGCGTTTGAAAGAACAACTAGATGATTTCTATAACCCATCCGCAGCGATGTACAGCCTTCTAGGGTGAGATGGGTTCCAAGAGTCATATCAGCATCATTGAGAATGTCCGTAGTACCGAGACTCATGTCGAAGTTCTGCATGAGCTCATTGATGGCCAAGTCACCGGGATTTGGACCAGTGAGACCGTTCCGATCACCCATGACCAAGAGACTTCCACCATTCGCCACCCAGTTTTCAACTGCTGCCTTTTCAGCTGAAGTGTAGTTCAGATCAGGCCAATTGATCACTAAGATATCATAATCAGATAGTCTTTCAGCAGTCAGGTTGCCAGTAGCTGAAGGATATAGTTTGTCGAAAGTATATGAATGATTTACAGCGAGCGTCCGAAACTGTCCGTAGTTATTGTCCGAACTCCACACTGTAGCATATGTGATATCCCAAAAATCAACGCACAATCGAGGTTGATGTGTTAGATCATAGACAACGCGACCTTTTGGTTTTGGAATCAACCATTCGACGGCGTCGATGATAATGCTCTCGAAATCATTTGGGATTGATGAACCATCACCAGGAAGCTGGACTATTCGCCCACCATCTCTCTTATTATCTATTGCAAAAGCAGTGATGAAATCAGTTTGTGATGCATTATTCATCAAGAGAATCATATCACTTCCTCTTGCTTCTTCCAGCTTGGGTTGCCATGAGGTTGCCCAATTTTCCGCACGTTCAAAGACAGTATCATTTACATGATAGGCTTTCATTGTTGAGTGACGGCTTGTGATATTTTGACTGTCACTTCGGAAGTATCCCCACCAAAGTGAATGGCCGACATCATAATCTTGGTCAGCAAAAATGAACCCTCCGTACCACAAGTAGCTGACTGCACTGTTGAATGTTAATAGTCCTCCACCTCCAAGCCAGAATTCCTTCACGAGGTGTTCAATGCTGGGTCGAGGTACATTGTTCACGATGATAAAAACATCATAATCTGCTGTGATCAGTTCATGGTTGAGAATGTCTTCTTCGGTTAATGCTTCAACCGAGTGACCAGCATCCTCAAGTAGCGATGTGATTTCGACGAGGTTGTTTGTTAGATTGCTCGCATGAGAAACAAGAGGAACTGTGAGATTTTCTTCATCATATATGGCAATCCTTGCGTTATGAGGCATCTGCGAAAGCAGTGTTTGAGATTCAAGTGATAATTCAATGTTTGTGAGTCTGTTGCTCACTCCAAAACTAAAAACCGTTGGTACGATTATTAGGCTTACAAGAAACAGTGTTATTATTAGTGTAGGCGCGACTCGTGTCAGGATTTCCACCTCCTGAATCTGTGCAATCACTCATTATATAAATACACTAGAAAAAAAGCTCGTAGTATCGAGGTGACTACTGAAAATATTACCATTTGGTAATCTTGATTAATGACCTTCTTTGTTTGATTTCAATTCAAATACAAGAAGTGAGAAACAATTATGGATAATCAATCATTGACATTTGATTTCAAAGATGTTAGTGAATCAAACAAAAAGAGAGTTGTTCTTCTTGGTATTCTTACACTTCTTGCGATTACAGCTGCGGCAATCCTTCATGTAAACCAGCCAGAATTCATCTTGAACAGATTCATTGGTATATCCCAGTTTGAATATTCTCTCTTTGACAGCACCCTTTACTTGTCATATCTAATAATTGGTATAGTAACAGGTTTACTATCAGACAGATGGGCTAAGCGTCGTGTCTTTGTATTGATTGGTGCATCTGGTTCAATAGTTTTCTACTATTTAATGACAACCACACTTTCATATCCAATACTACTGCTCTATAGATTTCTGCAAGGTTCTTTCACAGTTATGGCATGGCAGACATTTATGACTCTAGCAATTGACTTCTCAGATACTCAAAATCGTGGACGAAATATGGGAATATTTGGAGCTTTCTTGGCAATAGCGATGGGATTGGGACCAGCAATAGGAGGCCTTATTGCATCATTTGGTGTGTTTACTCCATACTATACTGCTTCTGCACTCAATTTCGTTGTTTTAGCAATAGCCATAGCAGCTCTTAGAGATCCTTTAATGACCAAAACCCGACCGACATTAAAGGAGAGCTTCATGCTCGCTAGAAAAAATCCAGAATTGGTAGTTCCGGGTATATTCAACTTATTTGACAGACTTCATATCGGATTTATTCTTACAGCATTACCATTTTTCCTCGCTGTGATATTAGGCTTGGATGAATCCCTCAGAGGGATGTCACTCGCAATTTTCGCTCTGCCATTCATAATTCTTCAATATCCAATGGGTAAACTTTCAGACAAATATGGAAGATTCAGACAGCTGGTTATAGGAAGTCTAGGATTTGGTGTGATCTTGTCCGTAATCGGGTTCATTGGCATTCAAGGTTTCAATCTGCTACTTCTCATGTTGGTAATCTTGGGTTTCTTTTCAGGAATCACAGCACCCCCCGCCATGGCACTTGTTGGAGACATTGTCAAACAAGAAGACTCTGCAATGGGTATGGGATTCTTCAATTTTCTTGGAAATCTAGGAATCACCATTGGTCCGGTTATTTTTGGAGTACTTAATCCTGTGATTGGTATGGCCAATGCTTTTGTAGTAGTGGGTGCTCTTGAGTTGATAACTCTAACAATCAATATTATGCTTGTAAGAACCGTGTTCAAAGGAAAAATCATCTAGGAAATTGTGGTTAGACGCATGTCAATAGAAGAAGTCCTTTTCATACTGGTCATTGAAATTTGCGTCATTGTATTTGTTGTCTGGATTGCTTGGTCAGGATTAATCGGTGCACCATGGTTACCAACGCCAAGAAGCAAAGTCAGAGACATGCTTGAATTTGCAGATGTAAATCAAGAGGATGTTTTGTATGACCTTGGATCTGGTGATGGTCGGATTATTGTGATGGCTGCTAAGGAGTTTGGAGCTAATTCTATCGGAATAGAGGTGGATCCACTTAGGATGCTTTGGTCACGTCTAGCGATAAAACGCCACAAACTCGGACAAAAAGTCAAAGTGATAAGAGCCAACTTCTTTAACGTGAGTCTCGAAGACGCCTCGGTCGTCACGTTATACCAGGGACATGAGATAAACAAGAAAATTAGAGCTAAGCTGGCAAGTGAACTCAGGTCAGGTACCCGTGTGGTTTCATATCGCTTCATTCTTGACGGATGGACACCCGTTAAGACGAATAACGATGAGTCAATTTTCCTCTATGTTGTATAACTTCAGTCAATTAGACAGAGTTTTCAACTTTCATTTATTGTAATGGTTTATGATTGTCAACAAGGTTGCAGCTAAGAGTATCATAACGAAAAGCAACATTCCAGAGATTGATTTCGTCATCAATCCATACATTGGCTGTCAGCATGCATGTATATACTGCTATGCTGAATTCATGAAGCGGTTCACTGGTCACGGCAGCGATTCGTGGGGAGAATTTCTTGATGTAAAGAATTACGATTGGGAAAGAATCCACCCTGAGAAATATAATGGCAAGACTCTTCTTCTTAGCTCTGTAACTGACCCATATACTCCACTAGAAGTGAAATATGAAAATACAAGACATATTTTGCAGAAACTTGTTGGTACTAAAGCTTCTGTTCAGATACTGACAAAATCTAGTTTGGTCACTAGAGATATTGATCTTTTCAAACAGTTTGACAACATCCAAGTTGGCATCTCCATCAACTCTCTTGATGAAGAGTTTGTGAAAAAAATCGAACCACGGGCATCAAAACCAAAAGATCGTCTTGATGCATTGAGAATTATTTCAGAATCAGAAATACCGACATATGTCTTCATCTCACCAATATTCCCTAGAATATCTGACTGGCAAGCCATAATTGAAGCAGCGATACCAATCACGGATGACTTTCGCTTTGAGAATCTAAACTTCAGAGGACACAACATTTCTCGTATCATGAACCTAATTAAAGCGAGATACCCCGAGTTATCAGAGTATTATGATAGAATAAGGTGGCAATATTCTCTATGGGATGAGATTGAAGAGGACATTGAAACCTATTGTAGCGTACGAAATATTAGATATGAAATCGATTTTCATCATGGAGGATTTTCAAAGACTACTCAATACTAGATTAACAAAGATCCTCTAATGGATAAAGCTTTCAATCCATTCTTCTATTTTAGGAATTTGAATTTCTGTCAATTCTCCAAGCAAATTATAGACGACCCTAATATGACCCATCTGTTCCTTCATCCGCTCAACAGCAGTTTCGCGCATTCCCCTTGATGTAGCACCTTCATCCATTGATATTGATACATCAAGCAATCGTCTGAGAATAGCAATGACCTCAAAATACTCTATTTCATCAATTGGATGCTCAACAGCTCTCTGATAGCCATTAAGAATCACATCACGATTTTCTCTTGTTGAATAGGCTCTTGTAAGAACTAAAGTCCATGCAAGATCAGATCGAAAATCTCGAACTTTGGATGCACCCCAGTCAATTACAAAGGGGTTTTCGCTTCCATCGATCAGAATGTTCATTGGATGAAAATCTCCGTGTGTAATAGAAGGCTTTTTGCATGGAACTCTGTCAACACGAGCTTTCAGCCAATCGAGTATAGGATCTAGTTCACTCTTCCCATATCGGTCAATTACGTCTTTAAAGTAAGCTAGAGTTGTGTTGATAATAAAATATGGATCATCTTTAGGAATGATTTGGGAGTCAAAGATGAAGTGTGTCCAGTCTAGATTATGTAAATCTACAAATAATCTGCTGAACAAGTTTATCCAATTACTCCTATCAACACCAGGCATAGATATTATGTCCTCTAGGGTTTTTCCGTTGATTCTTTCCATAATCATGAAGGGATGTCCAAGCATGGAATCGTCGATTTCAGTTAGATGTATACTTGGAACAGGATAACCTACTTCAGAGAGTTTCTTCATAACCATTGATTCTCGTTCTGCTTTCTCGCCAGTTCCAGGTGTATATACTCTGACAATGAGTTTTTCGTTCTCTTTCCCTTTGTCTGAAATCCATTCCAAATCAAAAGAGAAAATCTCGGTTTCCCAACCGCTAGTAATATCTTTGAAGTCAGATATGTGTAGCGAGTTTCGATGTGAGTAATAGCTTTTCAGGTATTTGAGAAGGAGGTGTGAGTCCATACCTTTTGCGGAAATTGGCTCCATTGATTTACTTTTGGTTATAACGCACAATGATGCAGCCAAACTCAAATTTCCGCCTTTCATTGTCTTTTTATTTTAAAAGAACATCTACCAATGGTATGAAAAAACTCGATAACTGGCTTATAAAAGATGAAGAAGATGGGCAGATTATTTGGCTACTCCTGAATCGTCCAGACAAGAAGAATGCGTTTAGTGATAATGTAGTAGAAGAACTGGACAGATTTCTTGATGAGCTAAAATCTAATTCAACAATTCGTGTTCTTGTGGTTTCCAGCTCTTTGGATGATACATTCACAGCTGGTGCAGATCTTGAGATATTTTTCAAAGCGTATGAAGGGGATGTATATCATGAAGCCTTTCAGATATCAAAGAAGGTTCAAACGGTCTTTGCCAAGCTTGAGAATCTACCTTTCCCAGTTATATCAGCTGTTAAAGGAATCTGTTTGACAGCGGGTCTTGAATTGTCTTTGTGCTGTGATATCATAGTCGCTGCGGATAATGCCATATTCGGTCAAATTGAAACAAAATATGGGATTATTCCAGGGGGAGGTGGCACTCAGAGACTTACCCGCTTAGTGGGTTCACTAAAGGCTAGAGAACTCATCTACACATGTGACACAATCGATACTGAAGAAGCATTTCGAATAGGATTGGTAAACAAAGTAGTTCCACTTTCGAGTCTGGAAGAAACTGTCAATAACATTTGTAGAAAGATCATAAAGAACTCAAGGCAAGCCATCATGAAATCAAAGGACCTCCTAAACAAAGCGATGTATACTAATGCAGATGGATTCCTAGGAGAAAACAAAGGATTTGGAGAAGTTTTTGCATCTGGTGAACCAAAAGAAAGATTGTCAGCATTTTTGAAATCTAGAAAAGAGAAATAGATAAACGAAGATTGAACCATTACATTTCTCTACCACGATTTCTGGTTCACTCTCTGCATGCATTAGAATATTCTATTCCTATTTCATATACAGGCTTATATCAACCAAATAACTTAAATATAGTTAACTTATGGAATGCTCAATGCGGATGAGGTGTTTTCATGGCAGTCACGCTAATGGCTTCAACGAAGATTCTTGAGTTGGCGAATGAATTCCCATTTCTATTTGATACTCTATTAGAGATATCACCAAAGCTCAAGAAACTTCAAAATCCAATTTTGCAGAAAACTATTGGACGCCGAGCAACTCTGACTGATGTATCCAAGATGTCAGGAGTACCTTTGAATAGGCTCTATATTTTGCTGTCTGAGTCAATTTCAAAGAACGCTAATGAACAGGTAACAATCAGTAAAGAAGATGGAGATTTTGGTGACTGGCAACAAGAACTAACAAAAAGACAAAGAAAACTGAAAGATCTAATCCTTGAACTTCATGAAGGAGCAGACATCAATAAACTTCAATCAAAGTTCAAGGAGATTCTTGGGGATGTAAGTGCATCTGAGATTGCAGAAATGGAACAGTCACTCATTGATTCTGGTGAATTAACAGCTCAGCAAGTAACCGCACTATGTGATCTTCATGTACTAGTATTCAAAGAGTCTCTAGATGTTCAGCAGACTCCGCAAACTACACCAGGGCATCCAATACATACGTACCTACGAGAGAATGAAGAAGCGAAAAGACTTGTCAACCATCTGAAGGACAATCCAAATGATGATAGTGCTATAGAGGAATTGAGGAAGATTACAATTCATTACACCCGGTTACAGAATCAGCTCTTTCCAATACTTGAGAAAGCAGGAGTTACTGGTCCATCCACAGTCATGTGGGCAAAGCAAGATGAGATTCGTGATATGCTAGGTAGTCTTGAGGATTCCAATATTAATGAGGTGTTGGCAGCGATTGAAGAGCTGATTTACAAAGAAGAGACTATCATGTTTCCAATGGCATTGGAAACACTATCAGAGTATGATTGGGTTAAGGTTCGAACGGGTGAAGAAGAGATTGGTTATGCTTGGATCACACCTGGAACAGAATGGAAACCGATCTCACCAATTGATATTCATCAAATTGAGCAGGAAACTGAGTCACCAAAGATTAGCTTGAATACAGGAAGCTTAACCCTGAAGGAAATTGACTTATTACTTCGCCATTTGCCTCTTGATGTTACATTCGTTGGAGTGGATGAAAGAGTCAAGTATTATTCAGCCACAGACGAACGTATTTTTCCAAGAAGTCCAGCTGTTGTTGGTAGGAGTGTGATTAATTGTCATCCCAGCAAGAGCTATGACAAAGTAAAGAAAATCTTGACCTACTTCAAAGAGGGTAAGAAAGACAAGGCGATATTTTGGATACAGATGAAGGGTCATTTTTACTTGATTAGCTACTACGCAGTAAGAGATGATAATGGAGAATTTATTGGGACCTTGGAAGTAACACAGGATTTGACTGAGGCCAGAAGTTTAGAGGGGGAACAGAGATTACTAGATTGGGAATAAAAAAAGCACATTTGAAGACCCACTCTACTTTAATGACGATACTTCCTGAGGACTATAAGGACTAACAGTACTACAATTGGAATAACAACTAGTGTTGGGAGAAGGAATGAAGGCAACACCGGCATGATGGTCAGACCATTGAGGTCTATCGTGTTTGACGGATTCTCAGTGTGGTAGATTTCTAATAGCTCTTCATCAGTCCCCACTGCCACGATGGCTTCGGCTTGGATAGCAATTGCTTAAGCAATAGGGTACAGCTCATCGATGGTGATTATGTTGGCATCATAGAATATGTAATCCACTTCACCTGTGATCATATTGGGTAAGAAATCGGTATTTACATTCCAAATTCCTCCTAAAGCTAGGTGAGCAGGAGATGTTAGGAAAAAAGCAATCAAAATCATAACATACGGTCTTTGCCTATTCATCAAAAGGAACCCTCCGTTCCTTTGTTAATGATTTATCTAATAATACACTATTGACCAGCTTAAATAAAAAATCAGCTTGCCCTAGAGCAAGCTGATTCTGGTTTTTAGGAAAGACAACTCATTCTTGAGTAATGGATATACCGAAAAGACCACCAACTAGGTATAGGAAAGGTGATACTAGAACTTTGATGTAGGACTCGTAGGGAACTGGAGCAGGTGGAGGTTGGAGGAAATGCCAAAGAATGACTGCTATTAAACCAAGGAATAAAGCAATGTAGTTTCCTTTGCTATTTCCCATTGCTACCCACAGACCTCCAAACACAACTAGAATGCCAAAAACTAATGCTAGTACACCTGGTAAAATAACAGTTGCATTAGTTTCGAAAAGAGTCCAAGTCAGTGGATCTGTAAATGCTATTACTGAAGAAAGAAGTTGAATAAGTCCTCCAATTAGAACGACGATGGCTCCAATCAGAGCTTTACCTTTCACGAATTCTACCATTTTGAGTTCACCTCAATTATAGGTGCTATAGATGCTGGGAAATTTAGTATATAATCGTTCCATTCAATTTCTATTGAAGTTCGACTTCGAGAACTCTCGAAGTCACAAACTAGACATTTGTTCTGCCTCTGTAACTTGACAGTACTCATTTTTCCTATGGTTGTTGTTTGCTAGTTTCTTCCCAAAGGCTACCAAAATAACAAGTGTGACAATTGAGATGACAACAGCAATAGGAAG
>PJET01000127.1 GCA_002825515.1 Candidatus Thorarchaeota archaeon MP11T_1
AAAGAGGAACCTCGAGTTTGGCAAAAAGCCAAGGATACTGCTCCCTCTGAGCTGGCTCGATTAGATAAAAAAGGAAAAGGTGGAGTGCTTTCAGGCAATGCTGAATTCATACTAGTAGGCAACTCTACTGGTGAAATTGCTGTTTATGACCGTGTTGAATGGGAATTAGTTCGAACTCTTGAATCCGGTTATTCAAGTCCCATATCTTCTATGTGGGCTAGTAACCATTATCTCATTGCAGCAACAACTGCAGGGACTGTTACTATCTGGGACCTGAAAAGAGGCGAAGATATCGGGGAAGTTGAGTTGAATGGCATGAAAATCGAATGGATAACTGCAGACCATGACCTCCTGTATATTGCAACACAGGATGGAATCACAATTGTTCGATTGATTGCATCTAGTAGACCTTTTGATATTTGCGCTGATTCGCCTCTAATTCTCACTGATAGCTTACTGAAGACCTCCCCATATGACGTTCTTGAAGGAGCACTTGAACTTGAGAAAAAAGCAGATGATCACTATCAAGAAGGCTCATTTCATGAGGCTGTTCTTGAATATGAAAATGCTCTACAATTGTTGATTGACAACACTCATGCACTACTCGAAGTGCCTGCTGAGAGGCAACACCTGACTGATGAACTAAATACTAGACTGGGCAAGGCACTTCTTAAGGCCAAAATTCAGGAATTACAAACGATAAACCACGAGATTCAGCAGTTGTCAGAAGAGCTCGATGTCCGAAAAAGAACTGATCGTAATCCAGAAGAAATCGAACGATTGTGGAGCTCTGCTGGTAGAATAATCAAAGAGAGTCGTGTTCTCGCTGAGGCTCAAGCAAGTGATATGTTAAGTTACCAAATGACGCATGTCGTTGAAAAGCTTGAAATCGATTTAAACGAGGCAATGTCAAAATTTGATGAGTTTAGAGAAACCATTAATCAGGCAATTGGCCTTACGCGCCAGATTTCAAACGAGTGGCGATGGATGGAACGCAGACGTACCAAACTCCCAGAAAGAAAACAATTTCTTGAAAGTGCCATGGAGAAACTAGAGACAGCTCTAAATCAATCGGACCCTGAAGGTGAAGTTAGTAAGATACTTTCAGGAGCACTGGATGAGTATAGAAAATTATACGGTCAAATAGATCGGATTGTCTCTTCGTATGACCTAGAACAAGAAACAGCATTTACTTCCAAAGATGAAGCCCAAGAAGCAATAGAAGGGCTCCTAAGTGTGATTCCTAAAAAGATTGATGCCTTGAACGAAATAGAAAATGAAACAGAACGGAGCATGGAAAAGAATAGAATTATCGCTGCATTGGAACAAGCTCTTGAAACTGCTAAATCATTCAAAATGCATAAAGCTGCAGACACAATTGAAAAAGAACTTCAGAAAGTTCAACCTCAAGATGAAACAAGTAAAGATACGAAGGAAAAATAGTCCACCCTAGGAAGCCGCAATACCATCTATTGATGGGTATGATTCCTCCATGAAATCCTCATCATCAATTAATTCCATCCAATCTTCAGCAATGTCCTCAATGGATGGGTCAATTGATATCGCGTATTCGACTGCTTCTAGTGCTGCTCCGAAATCTTCAAAGAACAGATAACAAATAGCCAGATTATACCACGAAACTGCTGAGGATGGGTCAAGATCTAATGATTTCTCGAGAGCATCTATCGCTTCTTCCCATTGGTCTTCAGCTATTAGGGCAGTTGCTAGGAGTTCCCATTTTCTGACATCTCGTGGTTTGAGTTTCAGACTCTCTCGCAGTGCTTCTATCCCTTCAGTGTTCTCATTGAGTAATAGATGAATTAATCCCTTGTCACCCCATCTGGATGAAGAAGAAGGTTCGATTTGAAGGAGTTTATTGAGTGCATCAATTGCACCTTTTGGTTTACCCATCTCTAGATTACAAATGACGAGATTTTCCCAAGCGCGAATATTCTTTGGGTCCAATCTGAGACCTAGGTACAATTGATCCCTAGCTTCGCTGAAACACTTCCTCTCAATTAACAAGGAAGCCTGATCAACAAGAGAATCTACACCTTTGGCATCAGAAGAGGATGGTTCCAACACTCAATGCTCCATATCTTTCTGGATAAAGCGTCCAATAATGATAAGAAAAAGCTTGTCCTGAGAGCACAAATTATCGCTTCTGGAATTTTTGCGGTTGGCTTGACCTAGAGTCGCTTTTTTTTTACTCCGAGCTCTCAGATATTTGGGAGTGTAGTTATTCTGTGAATTATAATCCCAATTCCTTCCTTTTAATGAATCACTGAACACATGTTAGGTTAAACAGTAATTGGTGGAATAACTAAATTGCCAAGAGTGGCTGTTTACTGATTCATTTTGAACTATTGGTTGTGATTGAGAGCGCAATTGCCTCAATCTCGATACGAACATCTCTTGGTAACCGTGCGACCTCGATTGCCGCCCTAGCTGGTGGAATATCACCAAACCACTTTGAATATTCAGAATTCATTTCTGAGAAGTCATTCATATCCTTAAGAAAAACGGTACATTTCACAACTCTGTCCATTGAGGAACCCGCGGCCTCAATGATTCCTTTGACGTTGGAAAGAACTTGTCGTGTCTGTTCTGTAATAGAACCCGATACAATTTCCCCTGTGTCCGGATTGATTGGTATCTGTCCTGAACAGAAGACAAATCCATTTGCTTTGATTCCTTGTGAATATGGACCTATTGCCTTTGGTGCACTATTTGTAGAAACTCGCTCAGGCTTCATTTTTCATCACAGATCGTGGATGCATCAATCCACAATTAATCTAGCGGTTACGGTCTTCTTTCAGGTGGGGGTGGTACTGCAAAGCCTGCAACAATTCTTGTTCCGGTCTCACCATTCAAAGCACGTGTTATGTTTGGTGGGTCTGTAATGATTGCCATTTCGCCTCCATTCTTGATGAATTGGATACAAGCCTCTATCTTTGGAAGCATACTCCCTGGAGTGAAATGACCCTCCTCAATATACCTTTGGGCTTGAATATGGTCCATCTTGCTAATAGCTCCTTGGTTTTCCTTGCCAAAATTGAGGTAGACTTGTTCAACTGCTGTAGATATGAGTAGGACATCGGCATCAAGATCCGTCGCAAGTAGACTTGAAGCACGATCCTTGTCAATCACCGCTGCAATACCTTCTAAGTTGCCGTTTTCGTCTGCAACAACTGGAATGCCTCCTCCACCCACAGCATATACAATGATATCATCGTTGAGGAGTGCCTTGATACCTGGAAGTTCAACAATCTCTTTAGGTATTGGTGAAGGCACAACTCTTCTCCAACCTCTTCCAGAATCCTCTTTGACCTGCCAGCCTTCTTCCTCCGCCTTCTTCTTGGCATCCTTTTCATCCAGGAATGAACCTATGGGCTTATTTGGATTCTCAAATGCTGGATCGTCTTTGGATACCCTGACTTGAGTTACGAGTGATGCGACATGCCGGTTCATTCCACGTTTGTTGAATTCGTTGTAAAGTGCCCTTTGAATCATATAACCAATTGCACCTTGTGTATCTGCGCCACAATAGTCTAGTGGAACTGGATGCAATTCATGTTCAGATAGTTCGGACCTTCTTAGAATGAAGCCCACCTGAGGTCCATTTCCTGATGTGATTACAACATTCCATCCCTGCTCGATCATATCAGCAATATGCTTGCATGTTTCTGCAGTTGCAGCATATTGGTCTGGAACTGTCTTGTGATTCTTATCTTTTATAAGCGAATTTCCGCCAATTGCAATTACAGCCGTCTTGGCCATTTTCATCATCTCATTGAATTAGGAGTTCTCAAGACCTACCTAGTTCAATTTAAACGAATGGGTTCGTATCCAATCTATTCTGAGGACTCCTCTCTCTCACGAAGCCACTCATCGAGGTATGCTGTTTCAAGCTCATCAGCGTCAGCTATGTCCTTCCCAGTCATTCCATCTATCAACGTCTTTGTTCTAACTAGGATTTTCGCATCTTTATTGAGAATTTGATCAACGAACTCCATCGTTTTTTCCATTAGTTCATCTTGATTTACTAACATATCTGCAAGTCCTATTTGGAGTGCTTCTCTTGCAGAAACCTTCCTAGTGGTCAAGATGATGTCTTTTGCACGAGCTGGGCCTACAAGATACATTAGATTCGATGAAGCACCAGCTCCTGGAAACACATTCAGCTCAACTTCTGGAAGTCTGAAAACAGCTGTATCAGAAAAGAATCGAAAATCACAAGCAAGTGCTAGCATAGCTCCAAATCCAATGGCGTAACCATTTACAGCAGCGATTGTAACACAAGTGCGGTTCTGACGAATAAGCCGCATAGTACGTTCTAGAAGCTTGAAGAACTCCGTGACTTCTTCTCCTTTAAGACCCATAATCGTGTCCAGATCAAAGCCTGCACTAAATGCACGCTTTTCTTCTCCTGTAAAGATTATGACTCTAATATTTGGATTATTAGCAATCTGAGAAACTTGCTCACTAAAATCAACAAGCATATCTTTTGTAACAGAATTCAACTTGTCCGGACGCGATATGGTGATTATTGCATGAGCGTCTTCAGTGCTGACTTTGATTTGTCCTGTCAATATCAAACACCCTACTTGGGACTCACGTGTTAAACGAACACGAATATAACCTACCAGTGAGGGATTTGATGTTAAATTTATGATTATCGTGTATTGCAAGCATCGCATGGATCATCGGCGTGAGCACAAAACTCTCTGTGAATATCACACATCACACCTTCATCTCTCATGAATCTAATAATACGATTGATCTCCTTTGTCATTGATTCGAAGATATCTTCCTCTTCATTGATGCGTGCCTTTTCATATTCTGCTATCATGATGTCTGCAGATTTGTCAATCTCTTTCAAGATGATTTTTGGAAGGGCTACCTGGTCACCTCTTGACCTTTGTCCCCTTTTCTTCAGTAGGTATTGTGTAATTGCTGGTTCAGTCACTCCAAGCATTCTTGCGATCTCTTTCTGAGTAATCTTATGATCGACCATTTTCCCATCTTCATCCTGACGCGAAACAACTTTGGTCTTCATGACCTTTGCCAACTCTCTTCTGATTGATGGAAGAACGTACCAAACCTCGACTTCTTGAGGCATCATCCATGTTCTTCTTTTGACCTGCTTCTCCTTCGAAGTCTCACTAGCAGACATTATACTACACCTACTTGTTCACAATAGTGAATATTTCTTTGTTTTATCACCTAATAAGCCTGATGGCATAACCGAGTTTTCTGCTACATATTTTAGTCAAGCTTAAGAAAGGCTTGCAAGTAGTATTTTTCAGGTCTTGTAATGAATAGAGTCCTTCTCAAAGAAGCTGCAGATATCATACTAAAATCAGACCATTTTGTGGCACTTACTGGAGCTGGGATATCAAAAGAGTCCAATGTACCTACATTTAGAGGGGAAGATGGTTTGTGGCGTACCTATAATGCAATGGAGTTGGCAACACCATCAGCCTTTCAAAGCAATCCTTCCCTTGTTTGGGAATGGTATGCTTGGCGTCAAGGACTGATAAGTGGATGCAAACCTAACCCTGCTCATACGACTCTTGCTAGCTGGGAGAGACGGGGTATTGTCAAAACTATAATCACACAAAACGTAGATGGTCTCCATATTCGAGCAGGATCAGAAAATGTACTTGAAGTTCATGGTGATTTATGGGCTTTGAAATGCACATCTTGTGATTATCGTGGAAAACTGTCCATACCTGCTAATGGTATCCCTCTCTGTCCAGATTGCACCAGTCATTTGCGTCCTGATGTAGTCTGGTTTGGTGAAGCCCTTAATCCCCAAATCATGAGAAAGGTCTATGCTGAACTAGAACTTGCTGATGTTTGCATTGTTATTGGTACATCTGCTCTAATACAACCAGCCGCTTCATTCCCTCTTATAGCTAAACAACATGGTGGGAAAATAATAGAAGTAAATATTGAATTAACCGCACTGTCGGGATTATCTGATGTTCACCTCTCAGGAAAAGCTGGAGAGATTTTGCCTGCTTTAGATATGCTTCTACAATGATACTCCTATGGTGCTATTCAACTATGGACCGGCGATAATGGGCTGCTAGGCTTTTTGCTCGGGTTGCTTCATTTGTTTGACCTAGACGATGAAACGACTTGGATATCTCTTCGAGTATTTCAGGATTATTTGGTTCAAGATTTAGTAATTTTCTGTAAACTCTTAATGCATGGGTTTCATTTCCTCTATACTCCATGCAACGCCCTAGATAGAATAACGCGTATACATGGTTTGGTAGAATTCTGAGAGCACGCAAGAAACTCCTAGCGGCACTTTGATACATACTTCTATAGTAATCTGCTTCTCCAAGCTTAACCCATGCTTCAACATTTTTCGGGTCTTTTTCAGTAGCTATCTTCAAGAATTCCGCTGATTCTTTCCACTTATCACATGTCTGCAAGCATATGCCTAATTGAAGCCATGTTTCTGGATTTTCAGGTAAATGATTAGTAGCTAATCTAAGTGCGTCTTCTGCCTCTTCATGAGCTCCTCTTTTCATCAGAATTGTACCCACCCTAAGTAACGCCTCCCCATTCTCAGGATCGATAGCTAGACCTCTCATGAAAGCTCCCTCGGCTTTGTCAAAATCATGAGCAGTCATATGGACCCTCGCTTTGCTGAACCAAAATTCTGCTGACTTTCCATCGGTTAATTGGATATCACGTCTTTTATCTGCAATTGCATCCAGCTGACTATCTTTTGCCTTTATTGTTTCAATCTTCGATTCAGTTATAGTAGTATCCTCTTCTTCAATAGTAGATCCAATTTCCTCTACTACTTCAATCTTAGATTCAAATGCAGTAGTACCCTCTTCTTCAACAATAGGTACTATTCCCTCTAGTGATTCATCACCGGACTCACTCAACTTTGAAAGTATTATTCCCCACTGTGAAGTCTCTGAGATTTCAAATCTAACTCTCCGTGGGTTCTTCCAGTCTTTCACCTTTTCGATACCATGAGAAAACATGATGCTTCGAAGCTTAGGCCAAGTCATTTTCAAGTCAGCGCATTGATCTAAAGCTCTCTTCCCTGCTTTTTCTGCATCTGTTTCTCTTCCTTGAGAAAGAAGAACAGTACTAAGGATAGCCCATCCAATTGGGAAGTATTCCTTCATATCTAGAGCAATTTTTAGTGACCTTTCTGCTTCTTCAAGTTGGCCTTTAGTTGCAAGAGAGCAACCTAAATTGAACCAGCCAGTTGGAGTATCTTCTTTTGGCAATATTTCAACCACTTGTTCTCCATCATGTTTTGTTGGGGCCAATTTCTCCTCCACCCGTTTGCTCTAATTATGTTTCTACCTGAACGAATATTACTTTTGGCTGAAACGATAGGATACAGATAAATGATGGTAACTCTGAGCAGAAGTCTAAGGTGAGTCTCTGTGAAAATTCTGGTTACAGGAGCAACCGGGTTCATCGGAGGTAAGGTCGCTCAAAAGCTTCTTGAAGATGGCCATGATATTGTTGCTCTTGTTAGGGACACCAGCAACAGAGAAGGAATCCCCGAGAATATAGAGATTATTGAGGCTGACCTATTCGATATTCCTAGTCTTGAAAAGGCAGTTAAGGGAGTTAGTGTAGTTTATCACTTTGCCGCGTATTTTGATTTCTATCCAAGTGATGAAGATCTCATGTTCAAGGTAAATGTCGAGGGTGCCAGGAACATGATGACTGCATGTGCTGGGACTGACGTTGAGAGATTCATTTATTGTTCGTCAACTGAAACGATGGGTACAATCAGATTTCCTCCAGGGACTGAAGACACAGAACTAAGACCTGACTTCAGTTATGGTGAGAGTAAGATTCTAACTGAGAAAGTAATTCGTGAGATTACAGAAGACACAGGATTGGCTCACATTATTCTCAGACCAACGGGAGTGATGGGTGAAGGTGATCTATACGTTATGTATGAAGTCGTTCAGGAGGTCAATAATGGCAAAGTTTTTGCCTTACCTCGAGACCTGAGTGCCGAATTCATGTTCACTCACATTGACGATATCGTATCCGGATTTGTTGCAGCCTTGACTCCTATGGCTGCTCTGAATAGCACGATTATTCTTTGTCCCGATGAACCTATGAGTTGGGAGGAGTTTGTTGAGGTAGTTACTGAACGGCTTGGTGTTAAGCCTCCTCGGCTACGGGTTCCAAAATTGGTTGCCAAATTTGGAATGATGCTATTAAGCCCCTTCAAGAATCGGAAGAAGATGACTTTCTTCTGGCATGGAAAATCTGTTGATATGATGCATGCAAATCGAGTGTATTCAAATGAGAGAGCAAAGCGTTTGCTTGGATGGGCTCCAAATGTACCTATGGTTGAAGGTCTTCAACGTGCGATAGACTGGTATTTCGAAAATGGTTTACTAGAAAGGAGGTCCTGAGTTTTGGATTCTTTCATCGGATTTATTCTGATAATTCTACCCATTGTCTTAGCACTGGTTCTCCTTGTTTATTTCAAAAAAGCAGCTGATACTACTGGTGTTGTTGTCTGGATTGTTACTGTGTTGATTGCAATCATTGCATTTCAAACTGATGTTGGAGTGGCAATTACAGCAAGCATAGCAGGAATTGTAAGATCCTTTCCTATATCACTAATGGTGGCAACATCGATTCTGATGATGACATATATGCAAGAAACTGGAGCTCTGCAAAGACTGATTGTTTTTTTCAAGACATTAGGGGGTGGAAGTCGTCCTATGCAAATTCTGATAATCAGCTTTGGCCTTGGTTTATTCTTGGTAGGAATCGGAGCAACTCCTGTGTCGATGCTCCCTCCAGTTATGCTGGCTCTTGGGTTTTCTCCTTTGGTTTCTGTTGCACTTCCATCTATTGGCTATGACCCACTCACGACTTATGCTCTTCTTGGTGTACCTGCACAAGTCTTTACTGACGTTTATTCAGGTGTTTCCGGTAGCGCAATAGACCTTTGGGTTTCTGGTTCAGTCTTCGCATCATTCATGCCCGTAGTTTCTGTAGGAATAGCAATTGCAATGTTATGGATTGCAGGTGGAAAGAAGCTTTTGTTTAATAGAGAAGGTCTCTTCATTGCATTAATAGCTGGGGTGACTGCAGGAATAACTGCGATTATCTGTAATCTAGAAGTAGTCAATCTGACACGCCTTACTAATGTGATAGCCGGAGCTGCTGTTCTTGGGGTTTTGTTTGTATACAACAAGGTTTCAAAGAAACCTTTCCTTGATAGGAAGCAGCTTGATGAGAAGGATTTGGAATCTGAAAAGACAATGAGCCTTTGGCGAGCAAGTATTCCTTGGGTCATTCTTGTATTTCTTTCATTAATTACTACACTTGTGGAACCAATCAGGATTCTTCTAGCGAATACACTTGACTTTGTAGTTAATTTCGGTCAATACCAGACCGCTGATTTTGCGCTACGTGGTTTGAGTATCAGCACCAAATTCCTCTGGCAGGCATATACACTCATGTTGATTGCCACACTAGTTTCAATGCCATTCTTCAAGAATGATAGACAAGTGTTGAAGAACACCTATAACAAATTCATGAAACGAGCACCTCGACCTGTTCTTGCTGCTGCTATATTTTTCGCGATGGCTGAAGTAATGAATTTTAGTGGATTCATTCCTGATGTTAGTGGAGTATGGATATTTCCTACAGATCCAACAAATAACATGGTCTATCTATTGGCTTCATTAACATCCGCGGCTCTTGGAACAGCGTATCCATTAACAGCGGCATTTCTTGGTCTTTTAGCTGGTTTCATCTCAGGTTCTGAAACATCTGCAATTGCAATGTTTACAAACTACCACTACCAAGCAAGTATGTCAATTGGAGCTAATTCTATTGTTGTCGCTGCATCAAATGGGATTGGAGGTGGTCTTGCGAGTGTCCTCAGTCCAGCAAAGATCCAGAACGCAGCAGCTGTCATTGATCAGATTGGCATAGAGGGAGATGTGATTCGATACGGCCTTGTTGTAGCAGTATTGATGACATTTGCCACAGCTCTAATGACTTTGATGTGGGCATTCCCATTGACCTTGTTTACCTTGGGCATTGTTTTATCAGCGATATTAGTAGTGAGTCTAGTAGGCGGGATAATCAATTGGGTAAAGCGTCCTTCTTCCTAGAAAGCTATTATATCTCGTCAATTTTGGCAGCTAGAATAAAATCGTTATCAAACAAACCTTTGATCGCATGTGTCCAAAGAGTAAGAGTTACCTTATTCCATTGAATGAAGATGTCTGGATGATGACCTTCTTCCTCTGCAATTTCAGCTACGTTATTCACAAAGACCATTGCTTCTTTGAAATCTTTGAATTTGAAGCGTTTCTCTATTTTATCAATCTCACCAGGTGATTTAGTCCAACCTGGCACCGCATCTAGCATCAATTTGACTTTCTCACTTTCTAATGGTGGTTGGTTTCCTCTGCATGGAACACACTTGAGCGATGCTAATTCTGATCTTGTTTTTGTCATTGTCAGTAAACTCCTGTTAACTATCGTTTATATTATGTGTAAACATGTTAAATCCTTGCATATGGATGTATCAATCCTGAAAGCATAGTACGAAGAGTTTCATATCTCTGATTTGCAACAACCCGCCAGAGACGTGTGACTTCAACTAAGAATTCTGTGTTGGACAAATTGTTTAAGATACTAATAGAATAAGCCTCTGTAAAGCTCTCATTTGTATGAATATTTGGATTAATTATAGAAAGAGGTTCACCTAGCATTTCACCGAATTGATTGAACTGAGCATAATCTATTGAACCATTTTCATATGCGCTGACAATATTCTTCCAGGTGAGTGTTAAATTCTGCCAAGCTGAAAAAACTGTTGAATTCATGTAGACCCTTAGAGCAATGTCTTCTGGTGAATACAAATCAGATACGCCAGGGCCTCCAGCTCTAATAGTCCAATTGAATTCCTCATAAAGGCTTGTTTCAATTTCATCTTGCATTACATTAAACGCTTCTCGACGAACCGGTAAAAGACCCAATGCGGCCTCTAATAGGCTTGATTGACCTTCAGGAGAGAGTAGAAACTCAATGAATGCTTCTGATTGAGATTGATGCAATGTTCCATTCGCTATCGCAATTGGATGTGGTGTAACACGAACCATGTCTTCCAAATGAACATAACTAATTGTAGGCGGAAATGACATGGAATCTCGTTCTCTGGAGGTTGTCAGTGCTATGGCAATTTCCCCCCTTAGAAGTGCGGCCAATGCATCACCTTCACTTGGATAGACTTGCGAATTAGCGTAGAGAAGTGTAAGATCCTTAATTCCTACTTCCCATCCTAGTTTTTTAGTCAATATATGTTGAAACTGGTGCCCTATAGAAAGAGGTTCAGGAATATCCAATCCAATAAGTGATGAATTCGATTCATAGAGCAAGAAATCAGGAGTGAGTAGATCCTCGATTGCATCAGGCGTTGTAAGTCCAAAGGCTTGAAGGAGTGTTTCGTTGACAAGCAGTTCGAAAATCGTTACTTGAATCCCATAGCTACACCAAACTGGGAGCCCCTCAGAGTATCTTTTCATGGAGACACCTGCTATTGTTTCGCTGACCTGAGATACTAATGATCCTTCTATTGGTCTAAAGGAATTGGAATCTATAAGTTGGGACATGATGGGCAAATCTGCCATAACCAAATCAATTTGTCCCGATTGCGCATACGCATCCCACATACTCGTGGCAGGACCTTCCCACTCAATATCGACGATGTTGTATTCATCTGCATAGCTGCTGGATAGGAATATCTCTTCTATCTGATTTGCAAATGATAAATCATAACGAGTTAGAATTCGTAGAGTTGTTTCGGGAAGGGGTCTTGGAATTAGAAACGGTATCATGATAATAAAGGCGGATATGATGATTGCTATGATAAGAAGCGCATCGATTCTTCTATCTCTGCCTAATTTCTCTCGCAATCCAAACACGCCTACTTCAACACAACCTTGGATTTTGCAGAAATAAATGAATTGAATTCAAATTCGAGAAGGTTAAATGTGATGAAGTCTGAATTCTGGAGTAGTATTTCAACGAGCATCGCTGAAAGATGTGTTGTCCTAATGTCAAAAGGCAATCTGACATATTGGCGTGGGAGTAGCTTCTACATAAACCCCACATCTCAGTGTGTCAATGACTGTTTATTTTGTGTGAGGCAGTTTGGTGAGGGTGTGTTTGGGTTTAACTTAGTCTTAAAACAAGACCCAAGCCCTGAGGACCTAGTAGAAGCAATAGAGAATGAATGGGATCCCAAATTTGAAGATGTAGCGATTGTAGGATTTGGAGAACCCTTGCTCAATCTAGATGCGGTTTTGGCGGCTATTAGAAAGCTCAAGCAATTGACTCATGTTCCGATCAGACTAAATACTGATGGCCAAGCTAGGCTACTATACCCATCTCGTAATGTTGCAAGTGAACTTGCAGATGCAGGTCTTAATCGCATTCAAATCTCCCTCAATGCTCAGGACCCTGACACATATCTTAGGCTCTGTCGCCCAAAATTTGGTCGAGGTGCTTTCGAATCAATTCTCGAATTCGCTGAACAATGCAAACCATTGATGAAAGTTGAGCTATCGGCTGTGAACATCCCCGGTGTTGATATTGAAGCGTGCAGGGGAATTGCTGAAAGATTGGGTGTTGGTTTTCGAGTTCGAGTTTTCAAGGGTCCAGAAGGTGCTCTTGAAGGCATTTTACGGACCTTGGCATCATAGTCCAACTGTGGACAACTATATCTGGAAGATGCAGTTATCTAATATCATGCCACTCCAAAAACTAATTGATGGAATCTTTGTGGATACTGATGGTACCAACGGAGGCAATTATGGTGCCATAGTTCTAGAAGACGAAGTTGTCATGATTGATTCAGGTATGATCCATACCAAGAGTCTACAAGCAAAGAAGTTTTTGGAGAGAGAAACTGGCTTACCAATTCTGAAACTGGTATTCACACACTCTCATAGCGACCATGTTTTTGGGGCTCAAGCATTTGAGCCTGTGAGTCTTATTTCATCAGCTCCAACACGAAAAAGATGTGAGGAGAATCTAAAAAACGAATGGAAGATTGAGAATCTCAAGAAGAGATATGCTGAAATCAAGAATGAGCGGCCCGAATTATGGGATGCACTTCAGACACTATCGATTCGTTTACCAGATGTGGTTTTCAAGACATACATTTTCTTGGGTAATAACGAAGAAATCTCTGTCAAACTTCTAGGTGGCCATACTGCAGGTTCATCAACTATTATTTCTCATCCACATGATGTAATCTTCATTGGCGATTTAGTTTTCAGTGGTCAATTCCCCTATGGTGGAGATTCTACTTGTGACCCTGATAGATGGATTATGGCTCTTGAGGAGGTTCTAAATCTGGGGCTCGAAACAGTAATCCCTGGACATGGTCCAATTTGTGGTCCTGGAGAGCTTGAAGAATATATGTTAGCATTGATGGATTTGAGAGCAAATGTTGAAGATGCCACAAGTTCAGGAATTACAGTTGAAGAGTTCATTAAGCAAGGTATGATTCCTCATGAGATTTCTACCGGGGCTGAACGATTTGCAGAGTTGACTTTGACACATTGGTTTCAGTTCTATGGATGAGTGACTATCATGAACTTGTGGGAGTCCGCTACAATTGGCAACTTGGAGTTAGATAATCGTTTAGTCATGTTAGCTACTCATTTGAATTATTGTGATGAAGATGGAATTGTTACAAATAGACTTGTAGAGTTCTATCGTGAGCGAGCAAAGCACAGACCTGGTTTGATTATTGTTGGAGGTTGCTACACTGAACACCTTGGAATGAGCACACCAACAATGATAGGTATTAGTAAAGATGAACATATTGAAGGTTTACAGAGACTGACTGACACTATTCACTCGTATAATGTGCCCGTTGCAGCTCAACTCTACCATGCAGGTAGATATGCACACTCTATTGTTTTGGGCGAACAAGCAGTTTCTGCATCAGCAGTAAAATGTCGATTAACTCATGAGACGCCTAGAGCCCTTACTACTGATGAAATCTCTGAAACAATCAACAACTTTGGTGCAGCGGCGAAGAGAGCAAAAGAAGCAGGGTTTGATTCAGTTGAAATCATTGGTTCAGCAGGATATCTGATCAACCAGTTCCTCGCAGAAGCTACCAACAAGAGAATAGATAGATACGGTGGGACTTTTGAAAACCGTTCAAGATTCCCACTTGAAATTGTAAAGTGTGTAAAAAAAGCTATAGGTCCAAATTTTCCCATTTTATATCGAATGAGCGGTGAGGATTTTGTCCCAGGTGGTCTCACATTAGATGATAATAGGAAACTCGCACCCAAACTAGTAGAGATGGGAGTTAATTGTTTGGATGTAACTGGAGGTTGGCATGAAACTAGAGTGCCGCAAATAACAATGAACATCCCCCGAGGTGGGTATGCATACTTAGCTGAAGGTATTGCTAGTGCCGTAGATGTTCCAGTTGTAGCTTGTAATCGAATCAATAGCGTAAGGCTTGCTGAACGGATTCTATCCCGAGAAAAAGTTCAGTTGATTGGTATGTCAAGGGGATTTTTGGCTGATCCTGCACTTCCTACTAAAGCGCAATCAGGTGAACACCATCTCACATGTCCATGCATTGCGTGCAATCAAGGGTGTCTTGATAGGGTCTTTATGATTGAACCTGTTACATGTACACTTAACCCATTTGCTGGGTATGAACTTGAACGAAAATTAGGTCCGCAAGGACTAGGGAAAATTGCTATCGTTGGTGGTGGGGCTGCAGGTATGGAAAGTGCTCGAGTTCTTAGATTGAGAGGATTTGATGTCACTCTGTATGAGCAAAACAACAGACTTGGAGGGTTACTTAATTTTGCAGCCAAAGTTCCTGGGAGAGGTGAGTTTGCTGCATACATTTCTTACATGGAACGTGAGCTCAAACATCTTGGTGTAGATATTCGACTTAATGAACCAGCTTCTGTTGATAAACTTCTCAATGGAAACTTTGATTGTGTATTAGTTGCTAGCGGTACTGTAGCTGGAGCTCCAGCTATCGATGGTGTTGAGATGTCACATGTTACATCTGCTTATGATGCAATTTCACTTGGACTCGACAATCTTGGTGACGTTGCTATAATTGGTGGCCGTGGTTTGGGTTGCTATGCTGCACTATACCTTTCATCTCGTTCTAATTCTGTGCAAATCTTTGAATCTGATGAAGCAATTGGAGTTGATCTCGGCAGAACTACGAGGTGGGTGATTTTGAAGGAGCTCAAGAAGAAGGGAGTACAAACACACACTAATGCTGAAGTAATCGAGATTGACAGTGATTATATTTCGGTACTCTTCAGTGGTAAATATAGAAAGGTAAATGCTACAACCGTTGTCTTAGCCACACGTCCGCAACCTCAGGACCGTATTATTAAACGATTAGAAAAGACAAGCCTTCGAACAGAAGTCATTGGGTCTGCGAAGAAATCAATGAACCTCCTCGAGGTCATTCATGACGCATATAAATTAGCAAATTCACTTCAGCTTTGAACGAAATCCCTGCCTAAGCCGATATTCTTTAATTGATTCAAAAGAGATTTTCTTTGAGTCTATACGACCGGGAGAACTGACAATAGTGGCTTTCGATGATGACCAATCCAGTGTTATCACATACCCAACATTCACTGAATTGAATGATATTCTTAAACTCCACTTTGAGATTATCACGAGTGTTTTAGAGTTTGGAATGCCGACTTTTATTGTTCGGTGGCCAGCTGGTGTTGTTGAATCCAATGAGAAACAAGACGAGGTCTTTAAAGAACTGACTGAATTGACCAAACCCCTAAAGGTTTGGCCACTTGTTCGATGGAAGAACAAAGCAGAAGGTGAGTACTTCGTACGCTTCGTTCCAATTCAAAAACCTGGTCCAAGTAATAAGAAGATCAATTATGCGTTGTTTGTTGCTACCTTAGCTACAATTGCTATTGCTGGGTTACTTCAAGCTACCAGCCCTGTATTCCTGACACTTTTCTATCCAGGCGGGGGAACATATCTAGATATTGCATTTGTTACAATCACTTTCATGTTAGCTCTCATGGGCATAATCTTCACTCATGAGATGGGTCACTACTTAATGTGTAAACGAAAAGGAATTGATGCATCGCTTCCCTACTTCATCCCAGGTCTTCCACAGATTGGCGGCACTTTTGGTGCTTTCATTTCTCAGAAGAGTCCACCAAATAACAGAGAAGAGCTAATTGATATGGGTCTTGCTGGGCCTCTCTCAGGTTTTGCAGTGACCCTAGTCGTTCTCTTCCTTGGGTATCTAATGTCAGTCCCAGTTACCGCACAAGAATTGATAGCAATTGAAGAAACATTTCCAGGCATGTCTGGTGAGCTAGCAACTCCATTTCTCTTCAATTTAATTGGCTATCTCTTTGTTGATTTCGTTCCAGCAGGCGGAACTCTATATATGCATCCAGTTGCATTTGCAGCTTGGGTTGGCATGTTAGTGACAGCATTGAACCTATTCCCGATCGCTCAGCTAGATGGAGGGCATGCATTGAGAGCCATTGTTGGTCCAAAGTATCACAAACAAATTGGATGGGTTGCTCTCATAATAATGCTGCTAACAGGATACTATTTGATGGCAATTCTTATTCTGTTCTTGTCATCAGGAGGAGACCATCCTGGTCCATTGAATGACACAGTAAGAATCTCAAACGGTAGAATAATCACATTCGTAATCGCAATGGTAATCCTGGTCTTGTGTATTCCCCCACTCTGGCAAATGATCGGATTATTCTAGGGCAAAAAAGGGTGTATCTAAAATCCGCAATATTAACATATACCGTTGTCAGCCAAAACGCGGTTATAAAGTTGGGAGTAGGTCGATTCGCAACACCAGTATTGATGTTTATACTCGGAATGATGGTTACAATTCAATTGATTCTGATCATTACTCAGGGAATGCCTTCCACCAACTTATTTCCTGAAACATTATCACCTGATCTAGGAACTGACATTATTACAATAATGGTAATCGCATTCCCCATTCTCTTTCTCGAGTATTACCTTTTTGCAGTACCAATTGCTGTTGTTCTTCTAATTGGTACTAAGATAATCAAATCGACCAGATATGAATTGAATATCATGAACATCGGTCGAGAATTCGGAGGAACACAAATAGTTCGTCGTGCTGCCGCTCCCGCTCTTTTTGCTGTGGCTTCTGCTGAGCTATTTCGTGCTCCACTCAGACTCTACCTTTTTGGTCCTGACCCTGTTATTCTCCCAGAGCTAGTTGCATTGTTTCCTGTAGTCGTATCTCTCATGAGTGCTTTACTTGCTGTACCGATTGCGCTTTTACTTTTCATGCCTACATGGGTCTTGAACGATGCAGGTGTTGTTACTCATCTAAAATCTGATAGATTGAATTTGCGACAATGCCCTGATACCCAAGGGGTCGGTCGATGGATTGCTAATATGCTTGGAGGATATGCACTCCTAGCTTTTCCACTTACTATGTTTTTGAATCATTTCTATGAACCTTTGATTTTTCCGTGGTTAGAAGGAACGACTTTTACAGCTGAACAGGTTTTCTATCAAATAACAAGTGGAACGCTCTGGACTATAGGCCTTCCATTCTTTGTGATGGCATTCATTCTTCCTGTAATAATGTTCAATGAAGCGATGCAGAAACGATCAACTGTTCGAATTCTCCGATTGGCAACGCGACTTGGTGCAAAAATGGTTCGCAAAGAACGAATTCGGGAAATTAAGAGACTCAGTGCTGTTTATAATGAAGATAAAGCTGCAACAGTAGAATTGTATGCAGCAGCTTCAAACAAAGAAATTGTGTCCACGCAGAAGAACATCCAGTCCAAGAGCAAAACAACTTCAAAGTCTTCAGACAAAACCAAAAAGACAACTAAGAAGAAAACGGACAAGTCTAAAAAATCAACGAAATAGAGTTCAAGTAGACCATCACTTTCGGTCCCTGGTCACTCTTGCTTGATTCTCGTATTTGTCCAATGACTGTCTAACAGCTTCTCGCACAAAAGCAGGAAATGATTTCCATGAGTCTCTGACATCTAGTTTTTCATAACGCTCTTGGAGCGCTTTAGGTACTCTGACCATTGTATCGACCATTGTCTTCTCAACTCTATGATTATTTAGGGTACTTTGATAGGCAAATATATAACCATTCGTATACAAAAAGTATACGGTGGTATACATGAGCGCTGTAAATGATGGCTCTTCCTCAATTTCGAAGGAACTAACACCAACTTACCCGAGGAAACGTAGGTTCTCACGTGGGCTGAAGGATTCGAATAAAGCAAAACCACACGAACCTGTTACAAAGGGTTGCTTCAATTGTAGCCATCACCTCAGCAAGTTTTACTACTGGAAACAAAGTCCGTGTGAAACTTGTATGCGCTCACCAGCATACTACTACAATCTAACAAATCCAAATCTAAATGATAATTGGCAACCTACTCTAACAAACTGGACATTAAGGAGGAATATGCTCTATTGAGTGAAAAGATGAAGAAGAAGCAACAAACCATTCAAAACTCGGTCCTCCATGTCATGAGTGTTGATGATCTTCTTTTTACATTAATGAAGATCAGTGCTATTGTGTTCTTCTTCTCCATCCTGATACTCCTTCAAATTGCTGGTGTCTTGCGTTAGGGTTTCATCATTTCCCGCTTGCTTCGATTCCGCATTGGTCCTATCTGTCTTTGAGCACAAGGAGTGCCCGAGGTTCTGGAAATCCCCCTCCCAGTTATTCTCGGGCACTCTAAACCTTTGTCCCATGTTTTGAATATCTGCTATTTTCTAGATCTGATGATAACAACTAGTACCACCACAACAGCGATTCCTCCTCCAGCAATCAAAAGGAGTGTAATATCAAGTGGTTCGCCATCTAGTGATGTAGTTGTGGTAGTTGTAGTTGTTGTACTTGTTGTTGTTTCTGGTTCACGTGGTGTAACAACAATATTATCTAGTGCTGGACCTGCATGCGTATAGAATGAGAAGATCTCGGATGTCGTATATCCGGTTTCAACTGCAGTAATTTCCAGTGTGTCATTGAAATAGACCTCGAAGTTGCCTTCAAAGTCTCTTGTAATATTGATGTGATACCAGCCTGAAACAACATCAACATCATGTTCTCCCAGTGGAATTACGTTAATATTCCCTTGATTTCGTCGATATAGAATGAATGTGTTATTGAATGATGCAAACTCACCATTCACAACAACTATACCATACTCGTATGGAACAGTAGCTTCCCAACCCGGACCGTCAAATTCAGTCGCCGGCCCAGATACAAACGCGACATAGCTATGATTATTCGGTGTAGGAACACTATGATAATCGAAGACCCACGAGCCATATGCGACAGTACTGGTATGATACGCTTGATTTGTTTCATCATCATAGGCTCTAAGGGTATAATCATCTGCAGTGAAATTACCAGGTAGTGCAGTTGGGGGGTCAGCTGTTCTATTCCACCCTTGAACAGTCCATCCATCGATATTGCCATCATTGAAGTCATCTGACCATCCTCCACTCTGGCTGACAACGAAAGCGGTCTTGTTGGCTGAAGATAGGTTCGGGAAAACTAGACACAGAAGTAGGAGTATTGCTAGCATTCTCACTACAATCTTCATAATCTCTCCTCCGATATTTTCCATATTGTATCAATTACTTTTTGAAAAGTCTTGTGTATAAATGAATAAATCAAAAAATAAGTTAATGTTCCCGGTGATGAACCTCCGGGAACACAAAACGAATTACTAGTCTTCTTCTTCTTCGTAATCTTCGATACCCCAATCTTCGCCCTCTGGGAGCCTCATGACTCTGAGCTCTAGGAGACAGTCTATCACTATTTCTGCTAGTTAGTTAATTCATTTTCTTTGCCTGATGACTATGACAAGAACCACTACCAATGCAAT
>PJET01000128.1 GCA_002825515.1 Candidatus Thorarchaeota archaeon MP11T_1
TATTCACTTATGAACTATAGCTATGACTAAGTAGTAGTTTAATAATATCTTTAGTTTGTATGTTTAATGCTGCGGAAATATATTCGCCTTGGTTTGCGAGGTTTAAACAATTGAAAAAAAGAAAACTAAATGGTATTCTAATTGCGTTAGGATTCATTTTTACAATATTTTTTGCTTCTCAGAACGTAATAGCACTTGCAGATGGAATCACTCTATCGGCATACTATACGACTGATACAATAACGATTGATGGAGAAAACTTGGAATCAGCTTGGAATAATGCTGAAGCACTGATTGTTACAAGCATAGGTGGTTCTGTAATCAATGTTGTATTGAGAGCACTCATAGATGACAGCAATCTCTACATATTTGCGGCATGGAATGACAGTACAATGGACAACACACGCAAAGGATGGTCGTTTAACGGGTCACATTGGAGCAATGTCGGCGGTAACGAAGATCGCATCGAGTTGGTCTGGAGTCTAGGTTCAACCATAGTGTGCGGTCACAATCCTGGCACAGCTGATCCAATGCTTTTCGATGTTTGGCACTGGAAAGCATCTCGAACAGCGATAGCGGGTTGGGCTGATGATAAATACTGGGATGGTGCTGGCAGACAAAATGATGCAAAAACTGCTGGAGGTTACTCTGATAACTCTGTAGTTGCCCAAGCTGAGAATTCTTCAGTCATCACAACGGCTCTGGGAAATAGCACAAATGTAGTTGCGTTTAGTGATGAAGATCGCCCCTTCTGGGACAATAATGGCGTGGCAATAACTTGGACTGCGGGTGTTAATTCAACGCCGGTTGGTGACTTCATTAATGGCTACAAGTCTTTACGTCCCACGGGCAGTAGGGGAGATGTAATTGCAGAGTCTGTCCACAATGGCACAGCATGGAATGTTGAGTTCAAGCGAGCCTTAGACACAGGAAATACTAATGATGATGTTTCATTTGATGCTGGTAGTTCAAATCCATTCTATGTAGCTATCCATAACAACTCTGGCGATTCCAGCCACTTCACTGCTGGTGGACTAACTCCGACGACATTTCAGCTAAGTATTCCATCAGGCAGCACTACAACTACTACAACTCCAACATCTCCAACAACTCCAACTACTCCTCCGCCTGGCTTTGATCAAACCCTTTTGATTGCAGCTGCGGTTATCGGAATTCTAGTAATTGCGATTGTTGCAGTTATCGTCAGACGTGGAAGGTAGAGCCTCTGTCTCTACCTATCCTTTTTTGTTTTGAAAATCTATGTCATAAGTCGTTCCCGTATGACTACATCAATATCGATCCTTCTCAATCGTCTTACTGCTGGTAAAGTTGCTAAGATTGCTGTAAAGATTGTGAGAACACCCACGGTCAAAAACATCATAATGTCAAACGATGGTGCGTAGAAAGGAATGTATGTTCGCATGAAACTATCTAGCAATCCCGTAAACATAAATCCGAGAGGAACTGATATCACTGTTCCAAAGAAGCTTACTATTATTATTTCTAGGAACAAAAGTCTAGACAAGGAGTTTCTTGACCAACCAATTGCTTCAAGCTGTGCAAGTTCAGGTGTTCTCTCACTTGTGCTGATAGACACAATATTCCAAACAACAGCTAGCAAGAGAAGCATTGCCATTGCTGCCATTCCGATTGTTATAGCAGTCCCTTGAGCTTCACTGACCGTTCCGCTTGATGCTTGAGATTCTGTCATCGAGTTTTCTACATCATCAAGAGCAAAGATTGCATCGGCAACAACATCTGAATCACTATCTGCAGTGATTTTTACAAAAAGACCACTAATCATTTCTTGGCCTAGTAGTTCGGTTGCCTTTGTCAATGACATATAGAAGACATTAAGGGGTGAACTTACAATTCCGACAACTGTAAACTCTTCAGCAATACCACCCATTGTCATATTGATAACTTGGTTTAGCTGAATCCCTAACATGTTTAATAAAGTGATATCCACCAATACTTCGTTTTCATTTTCAATGGTGTGACCAGACTCTAGATTGAACAAATGCAAGGAACCTGAAGGGTTCAAGCATAGCAAACTAACGAGTTGGTTTCTTTCAGAGATGATGGCTGTGGTCCCCATCTTCAGATAGGGTTCATATCTATCTACATCATCAACCTGTGCAATCAGATTTTCGATTTGAGATGAGTTTAATGGCTGTTTGAAATCAACGAGTAAATCCCATTGTTCGTATTGATTCATGTATGTAGCAATACTGTTATTGAAACCGCCAACAGTTGTTGTCCCTAAAAATGCCACTCCAGCTCCTAGTGAAATACCAATTATCATCAATACAGCACGGGTCTTGTTGAGCGACATCGCCCGCGCGACATATTTGAATCCATATCCAGAGACCCCTAATTTAGTGCCCACCTTTTCCAGGAATGGCTCACCCACGTATCCCTTTTCCATCATCCATCCACGAATAGCTCGAATTGGTTCGTATCCAGCTATTCTTCGTGTGGGAAAATAGGCGGCAAGTATAACAGAACCTGATCCTACTATGAGCGCTATGAGGTATACTATTGGTGATAATGCTGCTGATTGGACCTCCATTGAATATAATGCAAGTGCTGCAGCAATGAGAGCTTGTCCTCCAGGTTGCCCTAGAGGTATGGCAAGTAATGTAGTCAAAAATCCTATTCCCCCAAGCCAAAGGAGATATGCTCGCTGAATTGATGCATTCGAATAGCCTAAAGATTTTGTAATCCCAATAGAACGAGAATTGGACTGGATTATTCTTCCTACAGTAGTATACACAACAAATGAAGCAACTGCAAAGATAAGACCAGAGAAGAGAACTATCGCATCATCAGCGACTTCGAATCTTTGAAGTTCAGCACTTCTCAAATCAGAAATGCCCATTGTTGTTACAATTGGGTATGGCTCTATCTCCTCTAGGACAGAATTGGAAATTATTGTGTGATTATATCCATCCCCAAAGCGAACGAGTATCTCATTCGCTACATCCTTTTCGCCAACTCCTGTATAAACAAACTCTTGAACAACTGAAATGTCAATCCAAATCGGAGCTATGGCAGAGAATGTCGCTCTTGATGGTGCGTGTATTAGTTGTTTTGGATTTCTATGCGGTAGAAGATGTTCGAGAGAATTAACAATTCCAATAACCTCCACCTCAAGTTCAGCACCAAACACGGATACTGTCAATATGGAACCAAGGGATAGACCATTTGCATTGGCAAATGACCTCTCAACCAAAGCGGTTCTGTTATTGAGAGGATCTAAGTATGTACCCGCAGATAGAATTAATCGAAAAACATCAGGAGGTGAATTTGGATCGATTCCATAGATATCTGCAGGATTTTCATCTTGACCGGGGTAACTAATCTCTCCAAATATGTGGTATCTGCTCGTAAAAGCCTCAATTCCCTCGACATCACCAATCCCTGAGATGTGTTCTCTGGGAACTGCGTAAGCCACAGCCATGAAATCTGGAGATGCATATTCTTCGTAAGTAGCATCTATACTGACCCTCATTACTGGGAACATAGCAGAGAAAGCCACATAGCAGAAGACTCCAATGAAGACGAGGGTCATACTACTGAACACTTTTCCCTTCTGACCGAAGATTTCTTTCCTCGTCTTCCGTAGAAGCGTTCCAGTCATATTCAATCCTCCTGCGCTGACTCGGAAATTCCATAAACCATCCCAGATCTCAAAAAGACAGATCGATCAGCTACTTTGGAAACTGATGTTTGATGAGTGACGGCGATTATTGTAGTGCCCGTCTTCTTGTTGAGGTTTCTAAGCAAGTTCCAGATGACCTCTGAAGTTTCAGCATCCAAATTTCCGGTTGGCTCATCAAGAACAAGAATTGGAGGTTCTTTTGCAAGGCCTCTAGCAATGGCAACTCTCTGTTGCTCTCCACCACTCATTTGCGATGGATAGTTGTTAGCTTTGTCAGGTATCCCAACCAAATTTAGATAGTGTAGAGCACGCTCGCGTAGTTCTTTCTTGTCTTTGATTTCCATCGCAATTCCAATCTCAATATTCTCCACAGCAGTGAGGGTTGGAAAGAGATTGTAAAATTGAAAGACTAACCCTGTACTTTTTCGCCTGAAGTATGTTCTTTCGTCTCTGTTCATACTAGATATGTCTATTCCAGAAACTAGTACACGTCCAGAAGTGGGAACGTCCAGTGCAGCAATCATGTTAAGCAGGGTGGTCTTGCCCGATCCCGATTGACCTAGAATAGCAATGAACTCTCCTTCCCTTATTTCAAGATTCACTCCACGAAGAGCATTTACAATAGTTTCTCCCAGAGTATAGTCCTTTTTCAGGTCTTCAATCCGCACCAAAGGCGTTAAAGTTGCCATTTTAATCACCGAATTCAATGGAGATATTGTAACAAATCTATATGAACTGGAGCGAAAACGCATCCAGAAGAGTATAGGGAAACAGTTTCTTTACGCTGATGTAATAGTACATAAAGAACATTTTACCTATATGAAGCCGGGACTAAACTCATGAATCTTGTTGCAGTTTCCAAGGCTCTTTCCAATCCAACTAGAGTCAAGCTTCTAGACTATTTATTGGAGAAACGTATGGTGAACAAGGGAGATTTGATGGCAGAAATGGGACTTGAAAGAGCAGCCTTGGACCACCATTTGAAACCGCTCATTGAAGCTGGTCTCATACAGACAATGGATGTAGTAATTGACCGAATTAAGAACTGCCTATGTTTTCCTCTTTTTTCAGTTTCAATTGAAAGTAAGCCAGAGATTGTCTCTTCAGTGGTTAGAAACGTCATTGGTGAAGAAATAGAGAGCGACATAAATCATGATGAGATACAAGAGAAAGCTCAGAGAGAGGTGGAAAAAGGAAATCTCGAACAAGTAGATGCTATAGCTATTGTTCGTACTCTTTTTGAGCATAGAGGACGCGGAACCAAGAATTTGTGCTCTGTCTGTGGTAGGATAAAGAAGATGATGGATCTATCACTTTGCGACCATTGCTTCAGACCTGTCTGTTCAAGTTGCAAACGAATGATTGAGAAGGAACAAAAAGGAAGAGAACTTCTATGTGATCGGTGTCTTTCACAGTTATTCGGTTAGTGATGCAGATTTATGGTTTCTTTTAAAGAAAGATTGAAAGAATTATGAGAGTTGGCGAAGTCAAACTAGCCAACTCATCATTTTGGTTTGCAGTTTACACCTCAAATGTGTATGATTCAAAGTGTTTTACCCAGATTGAAATGCAGTCAGAACAGTCCTCAATATCATCAGCATTAGCACCAACAAAGAGTTCGGCATCCAAATCTGTTGTGTGGATAGGTATGAAATATCTAGGTTGTAATTTTGATATCGCATCGACAACTTCAGGACCAGTCATTGTCTGACATCCAGGACCGAGAGGAAGCAGAACCACATCCATTTGACCTGTTATCTGCTCGTATTCAGCGATATTTTTGGAATCGCCTGCATGAAAAATCTTGAATCCATTGATATCAACAATGTATCCAGTCCAGTTAGCTTCAGGAGGATGACTTGCATACCTGACACCGTCAATCCATTGTTCAGTGTACATATAGTAGGCCGTAATATTGATTCCTCCTACTTGAACACTGTCAAGAGGGTTAACACCAACACCATCATGTAATGCAATTTCTGTTGACATATTGTTGGGAAATATATTCACAGTTGATGTCTTCTGAAGCATTTCAATACAGGCACTTTCGTAATGGTCGCCATGAGGATGTGTGATCAGAATTGCATCGGCGGGGAGCGATGAGTAATCAGATGACAAACTGATAGGATCAATGTAGATTCGCACACCATCAGCTTCAATCAACACTCCAGCATTGTCAAGAACAGTAAGAATTATGGAAGAATCCTCGGGAGATGATGGAGAGTTTATGAGTGTATAACCAGCAAAAGCTCCTATCCCCATGACAGCAATCAAGATTACAATAATAGCAATGGTTTGGGGTTTACTTGAAGGACTCATGTTTCCAAATGAGATATGATGCGTTGTATTTAAGATAAGGTTCTAAGCAGCTTCTTACCCTTTAGGCAGATTTGCACACATCTAATGCCTATCTTTGTGATCGCGATCAGTGAAGACCAATCACCAGGCTTATGACGGGAAAGGGTACCGATTTAATTGAGTGTCAGATGAATGCTAATGAAGCCTTTGAACGTGGAAGACAAGAGATGGAATCAGGTAGACTTGAGAAGGCAATAGAAGCTTTCGATGAATCAGCGAGTCTTTCACCCTCATCCTTCGACACATGGTGGGCATTAGCAAGCGCGTGCAATCTATTCGGCACACAACTAGAGGCGGAGGGAGATTACAAACGGGCCAATATGTACAAGGTAAAAGCAGCTTATTCCTTTGACAGAGCCACTAGGGCAGAACCAACCAATCCGAGAGCAGACAAAGCAAAAGCGTACGCTCAAACAATTCGAGATGCCCAAGCACGTAAAAAGGAACAGGGATATTTCTAGTCAGACTTCTTGGCTTCAAATCAGATCTAAATCGCTATCAAACTCTGGTTGAGGTACGACTTCAAACACTATTGTTTCATCTGTCTTTGGAGGACCCCAAGTTTCTTCTTCTAGAACTGGCACAGGATAGGATAGACCCTTTCTGAGCATGAGCACTCCTATCAAAGAGATGAGTGCACAGATCATCAGAGAAACTGGAAATCCAATGATAATCTTGGCAATTCGAATGATGCGCTCATTGTCTTCACTGAAACCATAGAATGAAGCAATCCGACCCATTATCCCTACCTAACAATGCACAATTACATGCTTTGTTAAAAGAGTATTTACAGAATTGACCCGTCAAATTTCAGGTGGTCCAGCCTTTATCCTTTCTCGAAGTTCATCAACTTCTGCCCGGAGTCCATGTATATCTTCAAGGAACCATGTAGCACCAGCTTGAATCCATGATTCAATCCTTTCTCGATCTATTGCGGAATCATTTCCAGTTGTTTCACCACAGATTATAACATCGTAGTTTGTAAGATCTTTTCTCTCGAACCGGATGATTTCGAGGACATCATCAAGAAGTTTAGGAGTGACTGGTTCAGGCCATTTTGAATGGACCGGAGCTACACCATCATAATGAGCCGCTCTTCTGAATGGTGCCTTATTTGGTACTCCTCCACCAACCCATATCGGGATTCTGGGTTCTTGCTTTGGTTTGGGCAAGAATGTCATCTCTTCCAATTGATAGTGCTGTCCCTTGTAGGAGAAGGGTTTGCCAGACCAAAGCCCAGTTATTATATCTAGACTCTCATCCAATTTCTGAGCACGTATCTTTGCGTCACTCGCTTCGCCAAAATAATCAAACTCGACATCTGGTGGTGCACCAATTCCAACACCTAGAACTAGTCGACCGTTTGAGAGATAATCGAGAGATACAGCCTCTCTAGCGACTTTCCATGGTCTACGACGGGGTAGAGGTGTGATTAGTGGTCCAAGTCGTATCTTGTTAGTTTGACATGCTACTGCTGATAGTGCAATCCAAGGGTCGACAAATTTCGTAACCATATCTTCTTGCTTGAAAACCAGCAGATGGTCCCAAAGGAAGAATGCTTCCCACCCAGCAGCTTCGACATCAATTGCAATATCGACAAGAAGGTCAATATCACCAAACCATCCAAAGTTAGGGATGTTGATTCCATACTTCATCTTCATACCTCGAGGATTGATTCGAGATACTTTCTAGGATAAGGAATCTTTACTCGGGAATCAAGAGTTAGGTGAGATGTCCAAATTCTTGCTCTGACCGATTGAATAATTCCGCCTCTTGGTTATAGATTCATTCGGTGCGTAGAGTGAGTAAAAGCAGTTTCGTCGAGTTTGTGACCATCAGTGTGATTTTCCTATTCATTTTGCCAATTATGTTCACATTGATAGTCGTAGTACTTCTGAACTCAGCTATTCCAGTTGAAATTCGTATAGCTCAAGCGGGACTAATAGTTCTGGTTTCGGGATCTATCCTTCATGGTAGCGTGACATATTTCCTTCAAAAAATGAAGAAACAAGTTGTGAATTCTCAAAAAGAAATAGGATGAGAGGAGCTCGCTATTGAATAATAGGAAAATACCAATTGGGAAATATCAGATTTCAAAAGTGCAGGAAGACCAGTATTCCAAGCGCACAATTTCACAATCAGATACTGATGTAATATCATCTCCATAGACAGTGAAGAACATATCATCGTAATCCTCATCAAAGTGTGTGGGGATGAAATACCTAGGTTGTATCATCTCAATAGAAGAAACCACAGTCATGCCATAACCATATATTGGAAGGAGAGCGACATCAACCAAACCTGACAATTGTTCATACTCAGACATATTTAATGCATCTCCGCCATGGAAAATTGTGAAACCATTAATGTCAATCAAGTAACTTGTCCAGTTTGCATCAGGCAGATGAGAACCAGTTAAAGTGTACATATAAAATGCTGTTATAGTGATATCTCCTACTTGTACAACATCGCCAGGAACAACACCAATAGCATCGTGTAGTGCAACCTCTGCAGACATACTTGCAGGAATGACATTCACGGTATCATTTTTCTGGAGCATGTTGATGAAAGTTTCATTGTAATGGTCGAAGTGTGGATGTGTTATGAGAATAGCATCTGCAAGGAGAGCCGTGTAATTATCCAAGAGAAACCAAGGATCAATGTAGATTCGAGTGTTATTGTATTCGATCATTACGCCTGCAGTGTGCAGAAGATGGATAGTAACTGTGTCTGGTTCAGATTGAGGAGGGAACAAGAGAGGCGCTAGCATATATCCAGACGCAGCAATGACTATAAAGAGAATTGCAACTAATCCTGCAACTTGGGGTTTTGTTGAGGATGGCATATTCCTTGTTTATATCGCCTATACTAATTAAGACTGGAGCTTGGCGCAATGGTGTGCAGAAGCTAGAATAACTCCGAATCCCTAAAATCCAAAGGGTCTTTTAGATGGATAGCGAAAAGCCAAGTTTCAAGCACCGGCCTCCGATGTGGTTCCCTGAGATAAAAGAATTATCAGATTCATTTTTCACACATAAACAAAATTAGAAAAGAACTTCATACTTTGTTTCTCCAGATAATAATGGAAATTCCAGTCAATTCATGGTTCAATGCAATCAATTTCAGACACTCTCGAAGAGCATTTTCTGGAGAGTCTTTACCTGAAGATAAGTTACGTCATTTAGAAACAGTCACTAATGAATTCAAACCATTTAGAGGTGCTCGAGCTGTTGTTGTTAAAGACCCTCCAGACAACGTATTCAAAGGAGCAATTGGATCATATGGTAAGGTAAGGGATGCTCCTCATTTTGTGGCATTTATTGGAGATATAGCAGTTCCAGAAGTTCAAGAAGTAACAGGATATCTAGGTGAGGGAATAATTCTTGAAGCAACATCTATGGATATCCAGACGTGTTGGGTCGGAGGTTTCTTTCGACCCAGCGTTGTGGAGAATATAATAGAATTACAGCAGAGTGAAAAAGTACTTGCAATAACACCTATTGGATATGGTCAGGAAAGGAAAAGCCGAGTAGAAAAAGTATTCTCGCAGGTTACTAGGTCTCGCAAGAGAAAACCAATTGAAAGTTTACTGTTGAATGTCCCTGATTCATATCCAGAGTGGATAAAAAGTGCTCTAAGTGCAGCAAGGCTTTCACCATCAGCTGCTAATAGACAGCCTTGGAGGTTTTTGGTTGGAAATGAGTTCATTACAATCAGAACAGATGACTCAAACGAGGGAAGATGGGTTTCAAAAAGACTCGATTGTGGAATTGCAATGCTACATATCGAATTAGGTGCACGAATGAAAGGTGTTGAAGGAAAATGGCAATTCCTCACTAAACCAGATGTTGCCAGATACAACATTCCTAATTCAGAATTCTAATTCCCATAGCTTAAAGTATAAGTCATAATTCGCAGTTATCTTAATGTACGGAGACCGAAAAAAATGATGAATAAGTTTCAAGACCTGATGGGCGATAAAGTACCAGTCCAAGTAATTGTCGATACAAATGAGTCCATACATAGTATAGTAAAAGGAGTCATCAGACATGTGGGGAGAAATTACATCGAGGTGGAAAGAACGACAAATCAAGATGAGAAGTCACGTTATGGTACTGATGAAGTCAGGGTAATAGTACCAGTAGCGAAAATCGCTCAGGTCATGTATTACCAGAAAAAATAGTCGCATCCTAGCTTGCTTCAAAGGTTTAGCTTCTTTTTTTGTACAGAACAAGTACAGCGACTGCAATTATAGTGAAAGCTGTACTTCCGACAATTGCTAGAATTATCAGTGGGTCGAACCCGTTTTGTGAGATTCCATCAGTAGTAGTAATAGGTGTTGATGTTGAAGATGTTGAAGTCGTAGGAGTTGGCTCTAGAACAGTGATGACGAAAACTGCTGAACAATAATTGTCAAAGGGGTCATATGCACGAACCTCAAGAGGGTATATGCCTGCTTCAAGTGATGTTACATTTCGGACCACGCCATCTTCATCTATAGTGAAGTACGTCGAGTCATTCAACCACCAGTGATGAATACCCGATTCATCCCAAGCACCAAGTCTTTGAATGAAAGACCTTCCTGTTTCTAGAGTTTCATTCAATGGCGGTACAATCCATATTGGTTGAGTTGAGTCATACTGAGGTAAAATTGTGATTGCGAAGATACCAAAGAGTCTGTTCCCATAGGGATCTATAACACTTACATTGAGTGTATAGATGCCAGTTGGCAAAATAGTTGCATTTGTTATGTGTAATAGATGCCATCCATTTTCATACCCTGTGACATTGAGTTGTGTGACTGATAGATTGAAGTTGATCGTGTCATTGATAATCCAAGTAATGATTCCCGATTGGTCTGTGGCAATCAACCCATAATCTAACCCCATACCAAAATCAAGAACCACATCAGCAGGACCTACAATCCATTGAGGTGGAGTGATTTCCTGAATGGTCAATTGAAAAACACCAGAGATGGAAATGCCATAAATGTTCATGACTGTGACCCTCAGACCATATTCATCCACAGGCAGGTCAATTATTGATTGAATGACACCAGTAATATCAATTTCAAACTGTGAAGTGTCATTAACTTGCCAAGAAATGGGAGAGGGGGCTGTGGCATTCAAGTCATAATAGAAGGGTTGGTTCCAGTAATCAAGAACCTGATCAGTTGGTGGTTCAGCCCACTTAGGAGCAAATGGGCTGTAGACAAGAGGATTGGCATCTATGTTAGCTGCATTACCTGGAATATCATAGGGAGTGTCTCCGATTCCATCCTCATTGTTGTCATATCCCTCATAGTCATCGTAGAAATTTCGATCAATGATGTTTGACAATCCCACATCATTATCAGAGATAGTTTCTGAATCAATATAATACCCAACTCCTCGTTCAAGTCGATTTAGTGTCACATTTGTGTCTCCTACGTTCGAATCTAAGTGAATACCAGTCCACCAGAGAGGCTCGTAGACGTCTAAATCGACAACTATGTCATTGAGGAAGATGTTATTTCTACTTCCAGAGTATAGAATGATACCGTATTCTTCACTCTCTGTTATGGAGTTGTGAGAAATTGAGTTCTCATCACATGATTCTAACCAAAAACCACAACGAGTTTCTTTGATCTTATTGAAAGATACGGTGCAATACCCCATTGAGAATGCATAGAAACAGATGTCACTTCTTTCTATGATATTATATTCAAGTGAGCTCTCACCGCAAGATAGCTCAAACCCATAAATCAAATTGTCTGCGAGTACATTGTTGACGATGTCAGTGAAAACACCCATGAATTGAATTCCATATTCATTGTTTCTACAAGTATTATTTGCAACAATTGCAGGTATTATGTTGTTGTGGTCATTGTCAAATATGATACCATAGTAGTTGTTTGCATTGCAGGTGTTATTTGATAGATTGTTTCCTCGGGGATGATAAATCACGTTGATGCCATCTTGACCATTCCCGTTGCATGTATTTCTGAAGATATTGTTGGAAACTGCTTCTTCAGCATGAATACCATCAATTCCATTATTATTGCATACATTCCTGCTTATTGTGTTTGAGTCACAGTAATATTGAAGTATGCCATAATTGGAATTGCCAGTACAATCATTGTCTGAAACCGTGTTGAAATCAGAGTTGTACATGTGTATGCCATGCACGTTACTAGTGCAGGTGTTATTTTCCACTGTGTCAAAACTAGAATCAATGAGATAGATCCCATATCTGTTGGAATAACATGTGTTATTACTGAGAGTCCCAAAACTGACATTGTTGAGGTAAATTCCAGATCCTATGCCGACAGATGCACCAGTGAAATTACAAAAACGGATAGTAAAATTGACTCGTGTGTTACTGATGTTGATACAGTGACCAATTCCTCCAGCCCGATCTATCTCTAACCCATTTATTTCAAAAGGAGATTCAATTGACCCATCACCAACCCAACCTTCTACCAAGGCAGTTTCGCTGAAGTTTTGATCACCATTGATTGTAATTGGGGTATGAGGAGTATATGTGAGAAGTGTGCTTTGATTTACTGATTTGGAATAGACCACATCTGAGTATTGAAACATGGTATCCAAAATGAGGACGGGTCCAAGGTTAGCCAACAAAAGAAAAGTAACTAACAGACCAACAGTCAGGTGAGATCTATACTTCCCATGCATAAACATGTTCTCCTTCACTGCGATGCTTCAAGTCAAGGCATGTTAATGCTATCCTTCAATATGGAATCGAGGCCATGATGCAGTCTTGAACCTTCATCACAACACTCTCTTTGTTTTGAAATCTTATTAATCAATTCTGAGTCTTAAGGTGATAATCTGTCAGATGCTCTGAAATGTGAAAGCAACTACGATGATTGAAAAAAACTTGAATCTGTAAATCAAGTATTAATCACCTACTAAAACCATCATTCAATAACAATAGCAGGTTTTCCAGGTAGTGCTTGAGACCTTTTTGCGTGCGAGCTTATAGCTTCAAACTCCAATTGGATATATGCTCCAAATCGTTGTTCGAGAAGAGTCTTGACATCCTTCAAGAACTGGTACTCTTCATCAGGAGAAGCAAATGGTAATTCATATTTTCCAGGGTCTTTCTCTATTTTTGAGATTATATTGCTGACCTGTTTACCATAAGGTCGGATAGACTCATCAGTCATTAGTTCTGGCATGATTTTTTGAGGTGGTTTCATATTTTTAATTGCATCAAGAGCTTTCTGAATCACGGTAGTCTTCCATTTTTCAGATACAATCAGGTGAATCCTCTCAAATGGTTTTGCTACATCTTCTCGCTTGAGAATTTTTGTAATATTCCGGATATCGTCCACAAGCTGGTCAAAGTAGGTCCATTGACGAATGACTTCATCTTTGATACAATTCTCATCGAACTTTGGCCAACTATCTGTTGAAATAAAATGACCCGAGTCTTTTTTCTGTACAACTAATTCCCACAGCTCTTCTGTGAAATGCGGAACAAATGGCGTCAGTAGAAGCAAGAGTGTCTTCCTACATTGCTCAAAAAGACCTGGGTCAACGCCTATATCTTCATTATCAGAATAGTTCCGGGTTGTATCTATTAACCCGATGATTCCATTGAGAGCATCTCTGAGGGCTAAGTTTTCGATATTGCTAGTAGTGTTTTTGATTGTGGTGTGAAGAGTGTATTGGATTAATGTATCAATGATATGAGTTTCAGTTCTTACTTTCTTGGGCGGGTTTGAAAGAAGATCCCAAGTCCTTTGCAACACGCGGAATGAATGCTCAACACCCAAATCAGACCATTCTAACTCCTTCTCAGGATTTGCCACAGATAAGATAAAGAAACGTGCAGTATCAGCCCCGTATTTCTCGATTATGGACTCTGGACTCACTGTATTCCCCAAGGATTTTGACATCTTAACGCTCTTCATCCTATATTGATTGCCACAGTTTTTACAAGTTTTAGATGTGAGATCATAAGTGCCAAGTTGTAGGAATTGTTCACAGGTTTCGCAGAATGCACTGGCATTATTCACCATTCCTTGTGTTAGTAAATTCATGAATGGTTCGTCAAAGTCATGCAGACCAATATCTCGTGTGAACTTTGTCCAGAATCGTGCATATAGTAGATGTAGAATTGCGTGTTCAATCCCACCAATGTATTGGTCCACAGGACCCCAGTACATTACGGGTTCCTTTTGATAGGGTAGTTCTGTTGAATGCGGGTCACAATACTTGAAGAAGTACCAGGAGGAATCAACGAATGTGTCCATGGTATCAGTTTCGCGCTTTGCCTCACCTCCACAATTGTAACAAGTTGTATTCACAAATGAGGTCGAGGTTTCAAGCGGATTTCCATGCCCAGAGAAAATTACATCTAGAGGAAGCTTAACTGGTAGTTCTTCATAGGGGACTGGAACAATGCCACAACTCTCACAATATACGATGGGGATTGGTGTTCCCCAATACCTTTGCCTTGATATTAGCCAATTCCGAAGTTTATAGTTGACAGTTTCTTTGCCTGCATTCATCTTCTCGAGATGTTCTGTAATTGCGTGCATTGCTTTTCGGTTATCTAGACCATCAAATGGACCAGAGTTAACCATAATGCCATCCCCTTCATAGGCTTGCGTCATTTGCGCCTCTTTCAGATCAGACCCTGATGGTTGGATGACTAAGGTAATTGGAATATCAAATTCTTTCGCAAATTCAAAATCACGCTGATCATGGGCGGGTACAGCCATGACAGCACCTGCTCCGTACTCATAAACCACAAAGTTGCCGACATAAACAGGGATTTCCTTCCCATTAATCGGATTTATAGCATATTTGCCAACAAACATACCTCGCTTCTCAGTGTCAGCTGCAGTTCGTTTGAAACGATCTTCATTAAGAACTTCCTTCAAAAACATCTGAAATTGATTTTCATAGTCAGTTCCAGCAACCCAGCTCTCGACTAGTGGATGCTCGGGAGCAAAAACAAAGAAGGTAACGCCGTAGAGTGTGTCTGGACGAGTAGTAAAGATAGGAATGATTTCTTCTGTATCTTTTATCTGAAAATTGATAGTAGACCCTTCGCTTTTACCAATCCAATTCCTCTGCATATTTTTCACATTTTCAGACCACTCGAGAATATCTAGGTCTTGGAGCAATTCGTCAGCATAATCACGAATCTTTAGGAACCATTGTTGTAAGAATTTCTGTTCAACGCTAGAACTACATCTCCAACACTTTCCACTCAAAACTTGTTCATTTGCGAGGACAGTTGTGCATTTTGGGCACCAATTCACATAGGACTCTTCTTTGTATGCTAAACCATGTTCAAACATTTTTAGAAAGATCCATTGGTTCCAGATATAGTAATCAACATCGATACTCTGAATCTGTCGGGACCAATCATACGATAGACCCAAGCGTTGTTGTTGTTTTTTGATAGCTCTGATGTTCTCCCAAGTCCATTTTTCAGGATGAATATTATGAGCAATCGCGGCATTCTCGGCAGGAAGACCAAATGCATCATATCCCATAGGGTAGAGGACATTGTACCCCCTCATTCTCTTGAATCTGGCAAATGCATCTCCAATTGAATAGTTACGTAGGTGGCCCATATGTATTGAGGAACTTGGATATGGATACATTTCTAGACAGTAGTACTTTGATTGGCTAGAGTCCTCCTTCACTTCGAAAACCTTGGAGGCGTCCCATCTTTTTTGCCATTTAGACTCAATCTTGTGTGGCTGATACTTCATTCTTTGTAGTCCTTAAGAAAGTGAGATTTAAGACCTTCTGTGAAATCGTTTGTATTCTAACCAACACTTGATGAAGCTGCATTATTCCAGATAAGACGCGATATTTAGTGTATGACTAAAATCCAAGCAGAGATTCTCTCTTGGCCACTGAATCAAGCATACCTCCACCATCAACATTGATGACTTCACCAACTATGTAGCTCGCAGCTTCTGATGACAAAAACACAACAGTTTCTGCAATGTCTTCTGGTTCTCCAACTCGCTTCAAGGGAACCTCTACCTCAATATATCGTGCAACCTTTTCCAAAGTCCATCCAGTTGCTTGTTTAGCCATCTCCTCAGGTGCCCATGTCCGAATAAGTCCAGGTGTGATACAGTTCACATTAATCCCAAATGGAGCTAGGTCCCCAGCTAAACCCTTTGTTAAACCGATTATCCCAGCCTTACTTGCAGGGTATTGCACTCCAGAAGAGAGACTTCCGTTTACACCTGCACCACTTGATATGTTGACAATCTTGCCTGACTTTTGAGGTATCATAATTTTTGCAACTGCTTTAGCACAGTTGAAATATCCAGTCAGATTAACTGCAATTACCTTATCCCAAGTCTCTTGAGAAGTTTCCGTTACTATTGCATAACCTCCAGAAATGTAGGCATTATTAACAAGGACATCTATGCGACCATATTTCTTGAATACACTTTCGACCATTTCGTCAACAGCTGTCTTGTTAGAAACATCGATAGTGTAAGCAGTCGCATTGTATCCCTTTTCTTGAATATCAGCTGCTACTTTCCTAGCTCCTTCACCATTGATATCTGCGATGACTGCTATCGCTCCTCTGCTAGCAAATGCCCAAGCAGTAGCTTCGCCGATACCTCTAGCGGCACCAGTAATTATTGCGACTTTACCCTTGAATTCCAATCTATTATCACCTTATTGTTCAAATTCTCAATTCAGCATGAATAACATCCAGCTATTAGAAAATAACGAGAGCAGTAGGTATCATCCTGAAGGGAAGCTTCAAAAAATAGATTGTTGCTAGCAGATAGGATACTAATGTGGAAAGACAAGGTTAGAGCCTACATTGATGGGATTAAAGATGACCTAATCGAAACAAGTGACGAAATTCATCGTAATCCAGAGCTTGCATTGGAAGAGTTCAAAGCTTCTAAGCTACTAGTTGATAGACTGAAACAAGCTGACTTTGAGGTCAAATATGGTATTGCAGGAATGGAAACAGCCATTGTAGCTATTCATCCAGAAAAATCTCCTGGGCCAACAATTGCTATTCTTGGGGAGTATGATGCACTACCTGAAATTGGACATGGATGTGGTCATAACCTCATAGCTACATCGGCTCTTGGTGCTTGTCTTGCCCTAGGATCGATAAAGAGAGATATACCTGGAAAGCTAGTGTTCATGGGCACTCCTGCTGAAGAAGCAACTGGCGGGAAGATTGCCATGATTGAGGTAGGATTGTTTAGAGACATCGATGCTGCGATGATGTTTCATCCATCTCCTGGATACACGATTGCTGGACGCAAAGGACTCGCGATGTCCGAAGTGAAAATTCAGTTTCATGGAAAGCCAGCACATGCTTCAACTACTCCAGAAAAGGGGATAAACGCACTAGATGCCATCATTCAGACCTTTAATGGAATCAACGCATTACGACAACACATCAAAAGTACTGCTAGAATACATGGAGTCATAACTCATGGAGGCGTCAAACCGAACATTGTTCCAGAGTTTGCGGCTGCAGAATTCTATGTGCGTGCCGTGGAAGACGATTATTGCCTTGAGCTAATTAAGAAACTAGAAAACTGTGCCAAGGGAGCAGCTTTGGCTACTGGAGCAACTCTGAAGTATGAAGTGATTAAACCCTCATATCAGTCAAGACTGATGAACGAAGCTATGGGCGATGCATTTCTTAAGAACCTTGAAGCACTTGGAGAGCCAATCATTCCAACACCAGAGGATAGAGGAGCAGGGTCAAGCGATATTGGTAATGTTAGTCATGTAGTTCCAGCGATTCACCCCTACATCTCTATATGTGATGGCAGTATTGCCGGTCATTCTCAGGAGTTTGCTGAAGCTGCAGCATCAGAAAGAGGACATGATGCAATGTTGACTGCAGCAAAAGCACTAGCGATGACTGCCATTGACCTGTATTTAGACGCCAAATTGATGGAGCGAGTTACAAAGGAGTTCAAAGACCATGCGATCTAATTGGATTTGCAGTTTATAACAGGATTCTTGTCTAAGCCTTACGTGCTTCTTCTTCGCGTTTCAGACGTTCTTTTTCAAGGTCTCGAATACGCTTTTCTCTGGCATCCTCTGCTTTCTTGATTCGTTTTTCCACGTCGCGAATTCTCTTCTCAGCATTTGAGAGTTCTTTCTTCCTGCGATTTTCCGCATTATTGTGCTCTTTGTTTGCATCGTTGTACTCTTTCTTTGCAAGACTCAATTCACGTTCCAAACTTTCAAAACGAGTACGCTTGGTTTCAGCCACTACTAAATAACGTTCCACCTCTTCATCAAGACGAGAACGCAGTTTATCCATCTCTGTTTGAAGCTGGCCACGTTCGATATTGAATGTCGTGATATCAGATTCTAATATCCGGATTTTCTCATCTTTTGTAGTTTCATCGAGAGCCATGGAAACTGAGGGATGAGTGATTGGAGGGGGCTTTTCTATCACTGGCGGTTTAGAAGGTGTAGGTTCTGGCTCTTCGTAGTACTCTTCTTCTTCCTCTTCTATCTCTTCCTCTTCTTCTTCCTCTTCTATTTCCTCTTCTATCTCTTCCTCTTCTTCTTCCTCTTCTACTTCTTCTTCCTCTTCTTCCAAGACTTCTTCATATTCTTCTATTTCCTCTATCTCTTCTGAGATAATCTCCTCTTCAGGTTCTAAATCAGGTTCTGAGGGGACTGCAGCCTCATTAGCCCTGGCACGAGCCTCTGCTTCTTTTACCTTAGCGAGAATGTCTTTTACAACTGCTCGGCCTCTCTCGTGATCCATCGATTCGGATTTTGGAGCGCTAGATATTTCTTCAGGTTTACTGCTCATCGGTTCAGTGACCGGTTCTTCAAATGTGTCTGGTGCAGCCTGTTTAGATGCAATATCACTGGGACGTACAAGCTGTTCTTTAGACGCACTGAATCCGGTTTCTGATACCGGAGGCTCCCCGGCTTCTTCAACAGGTTCAGGTGTTGAAACCTCTTCCTTAACTAGCAGTGAGGCTCCACAGCGAGTACAATATTTACGCATCACATCATTTGCTTTCCCGCATTTTGCACATGTCTTAATTTCAAACCTCTCCTGAATAGCAGAATAATATCCTAATCATGGAATTATCCTTAGATATACGTTTAGCGTATAGTATTTAGAGGAATAATCATAGTTGTATTTGAGGAGATGTAGAAATTCCAAGGTGATTAACAATACTTAGCAATACGCCTAAGATGGCCAAAAAACAAAAAGTGATTGTGTTTTTTGTCGCAGTTGTAATTATAATTGGAATTGGAGGTTTAGTGAATATCATAAGTAATTCACCTACAACCTATCATTATGAAGCATGGCTACCTACATCTGAGGCAAGAAACACACGGTTTACAATCGCTGGAATTGAAGATGCTAATATCACAATTACTTTTGCTAATGATCCTGGTCTTTGGTATAGGATAGGAGTGACTCACTATACTTCTGTCAAACATCATGCTGTCGAGAATGTTACAAATCCTTCCTTCTTGCCTCTTAGAGTACATCTCAGAAGTGTCACACGTGTCAAGACCATCAACGTCGTACTAGGAACTGATGTGGCTCATAGTGTATATATCTCTGGTGAGAATCTGAATATAATAATCATAGTTGATAATGGAGCGAAAATCTCAGGTAGTAGATGTAGGTTCTATGGTACGGGTAT
>PJET01000129.1 GCA_002825515.1 Candidatus Thorarchaeota archaeon MP11T_1
GACATCCAAAAAGACGAACCAGGTTAAAGTTGAAATGCTAATAGAATACTTAATCAGAGCTCTCAAAAAAGCATAGGATTACCTCTAACCAGCTCTACCTGAAAGACGTTTGGGAAGAGACCAAAGGCTTTTTTCACTGAGTGACTATTAGGTCGTTGGGATTACTATGGTTCGAATGCCAGTTGTTGCAGGACGATTCTACGAGGGAAAAGATGATCTACTTCAAGAACGCCTGAGGAACTGCTTCATGGGTTCTTTGGGTCCTGGTAGACTTCCAGATGGAGAACCAGGTTCATCAAGGTTTCTAAAGGCAGTAGTTGCTCCGCATGCTGGTTACATGTACTCTGGGATGCCCGCTGCACATTCGTACCTTAGTGTTTTCGAGGATGGGATACCAGAACATATTGTAATGTTAGGACCAAATCATACTGGAATTGGGGCAAGGTTGGCTGTTTGCAATGATGACTGGCAAACACCTTTGGGCATTGCGCAATATGATAGTGAACTCGGAGCCGCAATTGTCGAGGAAGATGAGTTTGCTTCATATGACTGTATTGCGCACAGCAATGAACACTCCCTCGAAGTACAAGTCCCATTTCTACAATACACATTTGGGCCGGGTGTAAGCTTTGTACCAATTTGCATGTCAGATCAATCATATAGCGTTTGCGAGTCAATTGGAATGACGTTGGCAAAACTAGCACAAGAGATGGACGTCCTTGTTATTGCTAGCTCTGATTTCACTCACTTTGAATCAGCTGAAAGTGCACGCAAAAAGGACAATCAAGCATTAGAGTATCTTGATTTCTTAGATCCAGAAGGATTTCTATCATTTGTTCGTGATCATAGAGTGAGTATATGTGGAGCAGGCCCAATTGCAGCAGCTATGGTTTTTGCAAAAGAGAGAGGAGCAACACAGTTCAATGTCCTGAAGTATACAAATTCAGGAGATATAACAAAAGACAACTCAAGCGTTGTTGCCTACGTTTCAGCGACTATCATTTAGTCTGAACGACTTACTCTTCATCATCTTGCGATGATGCGACACTATCGACTGAATCACTGGGTATGAGGACTGCAGCAACAACGCCACCTGCTACTGATACTGCACCAGCAATCATTAGGCTGATGCTGCTTGAGCCTGTATCATCGAAGACACGGCCGCCAATGAGTGGACTAACAGCATAAGCACTATTACTTACTGCACCAAATAGCCCCATTACACTTCCATATGCGCTGGGGTCGGTCAAATCAGCAATCAGGGCTTGAATTGCGGGACCACGCATCGACATCCCTATTGAAAGGACGATTCCAGCAATTACGAGATCTATGATTGTCACAGATATCATGAACATGACCATGGAACCAGCTCCTATTAAAGAGCCAACTACTATGAGCCACTTTCTGCCTTTCTTATCTGAGAGCTTACCAAATCCAATATTACCAAAAATCATCACTATTCCAATTACTCCAAAAAATGCTCCAATCTCAATAGGCTCAACGCCTATATTGATCACAGCATCGAGCAGGAATGCAACTTCAAGAATTCCCATAGCAAACATATTAGCAAACATCGCGACTCCGAGTGCCCCATAACTGCCACGAGCTCTTGATAAGATTAGACTAAGTTTTGATATTGATTTTCGAAACGCCAAGCTTCGTGGTAGATTTTCATGAACATATGGTATTTTTCTTACGGGTTCCTGAACAAGCAAATAGACCATTGCCATGGTAACCATCGTAATAATAGCAGCAATAATGAAAGGCATACGAATTCCCAGAAACTGAGCAAGAACGCCTCCCAAAGTTGGACCAGCAATGAATCCAACCATGTTGCCAGTGCTCAAATATCCCATTCCGGTGCCTCGATTCTCAATTGTAGTCACATCAGAAACAAATGCGTTTGCGGCAGGGAAGAATCCTGCTGAAACAGCACCTTCTAATGCCCTTGCAGAAATCATTACGATGACATCCATGGCGAAAGCATAAACGACATTCGCAATAGCGAATCCAAGTAGAGCACTTATTAAGACCGGTTTTCGTCCAATCCTATCAGAGAGGCCACCTAGCGGACCAGCAAATATTATGCGGGATATGGCAAATGAAGAAGCTAGTACTCCAAGCTCAATCCCAGCCATTCCAAGTGATTCAATGTAGAATGGGAAGATGGGTGTAATAATGCCAAATCCTATCTGAAGTACAGCAAGAGAAAATGCAAGCATCCAAACCTGATAGATTCCAGTTCTACTGGATGCATCTTCTTTTATGAACTGACTATCTTCATCTGTACTAAAGGTCTGGGTTTCGGGATCCATGTACAAAACACTCTTTGGCTCGCATAGTGTCACCCTTATCAAAGTTTACTAAAGGGATATCGATTCATTTATCGATGATTACCTTTCGAACACCCCTAATATCTGCAAGTGTTTCTATCACCTTGCCTGACAAAGGTTCCTCTGTAATCACCTTCAAACAAGGTTCTTGATAAATCGCTACATCCTCTGCAAGTACCTGTCTAATTGGTATACCATATCCGGCTATTCTTGAGGTAACTTCAGACAGAATTCCCGGAGAACCAGGAGACTCGACAAAGATGGTTACAACCCCATAGCCAAATACACTCTTTACTCTTTCAAGTGATGGGCCTGCAGGTCTTAAAAGAGAGAAGAACTCACAAAGCTCTTCATTCTCACAAATATCTTCGGTAGTTGCACGCACTGTACGACGGTCAATCCCTAAAGCAGAACCCAAAGACTTCAAAGGAATCCTGATATCACCACATTTGATAACACCTGGCCCTTCAACATGAAAGCCATGTCGAACAATTGCCTCAGCAACCTTCAGCCGTTGTGGAGATTCGCTGAGATAATCAACAATAGTACGCCACATAGAGGAGCACCTTGCTATTTATTCAATCAACTCTTTTTCCATAAGCACCTCATCTATTAGACCTTTGGGCATATTGAAGTGCTTCTTTCTAATACCGACAATACGATATCCAAGAGAATCATAGAGTTTTCTTGCAGCTTCATTATCATCGAAGGTGCTAAGAATGATCTTCGTATAATCCTTGGCCAAAGCTGCTTCCTCACCAGATTGCATGAGGGATTTTCCAATACCGTTACTTCGACATTCTTTTCGGACAATTATCCCTAATTTTGCCACATGTTGAGAGGCATGCCATTCTTCAGGTTGAATTGATAGATGTCCTGCATACTCGTGGTCGATGTGAGCAACTAGTAGAATCTCACGAGTGTGTCTTGTACGCTCAATCCAAGTCATCCAGTCAGATACATGAGAATTGGGAGTAAAAGTTGGGAGCCACATATGTTCCTCAACAACAGTTTTGAAGCCTTGATGTAAATGACTTGCATCTTCAGTTTTTGCTTCCCGCACAGTGATTACTCGACCATCTTTAGCTTTATACTCCCAAACTTGCAAGCATCGCACCGAGTGCAAGACGTTCAGAGGTTAGAAAAAGGGTTTTGGTCTGACAAAAATTCAGTCACTGCTCTGGTGTCAGCATGGGAATATCAACCCTGACACCAGGTCTAGGGAGAGAGCAAGCATACACGCGATCAATCTCGATATATCCAGTTGAATCGTTAATCGCTCTGAAATTGCCCTTCAGTTGAAATGCTGCAGGTTCAAGCGTAACAAGTGACACTGCAACTCGTGAACCATCTTTAATTGAAAAGCCTCTACGTTTTTCCTCTCCTCGTTTTAAGACAATCCTATTAGAGGAAACAGGAAGCATTCCAAACTCAGGAAAAACGATGGGGTAACCTTCCTCTGAAATATAGGCGATGACTTTGACTGCAGCCATTCGCGACATTCGATTGAACACATTCAGGGGCATATTGCCCTCATTTGATTCTTGAACTGCTACTTTCCTACTTGCTAGTTTTGTTTTCAGAAATGCTGAGAGAACGTTCATCTTTGAAATGCTATACTTTTCACTTGTCCAGATAGCCTCAGCAACACCAGCACTTCGTGCATTCGTATATTGATTATAGCGAAATAGAGGAGTTTGTGCAATGAATTCATAGATTTCATCATTACGATGATACGACTCGAAATCAGCCTTGATTAACCAGCTGTCAAGATTTGTTGTGAAGACCAATATCGAGAATTGAGTGTTCCCATTGTTCAAGTTGCTCTTAGTCTTGTATGTAAGGAAGTCGCCATAAACTAGGGTGTTTCCTTCATATACAGTCCATGATAGGACAGGTACCACATTGGGTTCACCAGAAGTATCTTTTGTCGCCATGAATTTAGGTGTTTCAAATGTCATCATTGCATCAATGAGATCTTGTTTCAATTTGGAATCAACCACAGGTTTCAATCTCCTGATTTTCTATATTGTCTATTTTTTTAGACCGCCTAGTCATACCTGACCATACAACGTTTGAGAGACCTTCCGCTCTTGCCACTTGCGCAAGATGTTCCATAGTTTCAGCACTGACAAGGTCATAGTCTTTTAGAGGGTATTCTAGGCCAAACAGAGCATATTTGTCAATACACATCCGGTTAAATGCAAGTAAGTCATACCGCTCCACATTAGAGAGATGCTGACGCACATAGCGAGCGATAGCTCGAATGTTTTCTTCATCATCAGTATGTTCAGGAATTATTGGAGTTCTAATCCAAATCGGTTTTCCACTCTCAGCAACGATATGGGCATTAGAGAGTACTAAGTCAAGTGGAACTCCAGTGAATTCCCTATGCTTCTTAGAATCCATGACTTTCAAGTCGTATAGAATCAAATCGACAAAAGGAAGAATATCTCTCAATACTTTCTCACTGCAATATCCACAGGTATCGAGTGCAACATGGACCCCTTCTTTCTGCAAACCTTTTGCTACATCAAGAGCAAACTGCGATTGAAATGTAGCCTCACCACCTGAAAGAGTCACACCCCCATTTGACGTTTCAAAAAACACTTTGTCTCGAAGGAGTTCCTGAACGAGATCATCTGAAGTCCATGCTTTACCCATGACTTTGACAGCGCCTGTTGGACATGCTTCTTCGCACGTTCCACAAACTACACATCGTTCCCTATCAATCTTCAAACCATCAGAGGTGAGGGTGAGAGCTTCTTCCGGACACACGCGAACGCAAGCTTGGTCACCAATACACTTCACTTCATACCATACCAAAGTGGCTTCGGGGCTGATTGTTTCGATGTTATGACACCAAGTGCAGGACATTGGACATCCCTTGAAGAAGACAGTCGTTCTGATCCCTGGACCATCCTCTGTCGAACAACGTTGAATATTGGTTATAATTCCTGAAGTAGTCATCAGAGAGAATGCTCCGTTCTTGCTATGATTTCTTCCTGTAACTCTCTGCCGACCTGTGTAAAGAATGCATTGTACCCAGTCACACGAATCATAAGATTGGAGTAGGCATCAGGATTCTTTTGAGCATCACGTAACGTTTCAGTATCAATGACATTGATTTGAAGGGCTGTCCCACCAACCTCATTGTATGCACGAAGTAATGCAGCAAGTTTGTCTATGTGTTCGGGGGTCTTAACCATTGATGGACTGATTGTGATTGTGTGAGAAGCTCCGTTGGGGATAGTTTCTAAGTTTAATTTTCCAACTGATCGAATCGATGCTGTTGGACCATTAGAGTCCATCCCTTGAACCGCTCCTACGCCACCAGATAGAAATTCTCCTCGTCTTCGTCCATCAGGCGTAGCCCCGGTTAATGGAGCGAGTGGAATATAGTAGTTCCAAGACAAATAGCCAGCTCTGTATTTTCTTCCTGTGTAAGGATTCTCATGCTTGAAAGCTTCTTCAGCCCAGAAGACAGAAAGTTCACGAGCAATCTCATCCACGTAGTCATCATCATTACCGAACTTTGGAGCTTTGGATCTTAAGAGTTGACGAAGTTCCTCATATCCTTCGTAGTTTGATTCAATAGCTGCAAGTAATTCATCCATGGTCACACGTTTGTCATCAAACACCATTTTCTTTACTGCTGCAACTGAATCAGCAAGGGTCGCAATACCCATTCCTTCAATGGTGTTGAAATTCCATGTAGTGCCTCCTTCATTGACATCTTTACCATTCGCTGCACAGTTGTCCATTAACGCACTTAGATATGGGACTGGTTGGTATTTTGCTCGTAAAGTATCTGCCATGTTGCCTGCGTTAACAAGAAGTTCGATAATAGCCTTGAGCTGTGCTTTGATTGCATTCATGAAATCATCAAATGTCTGGAAACTCCTAGGATCCCCAGTTTTTGGACCAAATCGTATTCCTGAAGTGGTATCTAGCCCATCATTCAGAGCTAATTCAACAGCTTTTGCTAGATTTACATTGACATCAACAGTATCAGACCGGTCATTTCCTTGCATGGTATTCTCTAGACATCCAACAATTCCATAGTTCCATGCGTCTTCACGCGGGACACCTTGCCACACGAGTCCATCAATGCTGTGTTCATCGAAATTCATAAGAAATGGAGAACCTTGCGCTCGAGATACAATCTCCGCAACTCGAATTAAGAAGTCTTGAGGGGTGTTCCGGTGTAATCTAATATTGGGCTTTGGCTCAAATAGGTTCATTTCTTCGATTACTTCGAGTGTTAACCAAGTAAGGTCGTTTGTGAGGTCCTCCCCATTCGGTCCACAGCCACTCAGAGTCATCAGCTGACCAAAACTCGAGTTTATACCTTGATTGATTCCAAGACGTCCTTGAAAATCATAGACATAGTTATGCTTAATCCAATAACATTGAAGAAGCTCTTTTGCTTCCTCCCTTGAGAGTCGACCCTCCTCAATGTCTTTTTTGTAAAATGGATACACGTATTGATCCCAACGACCGTGAGAGAGTCCTGCACCAGGATAAGATTCAGCAGCCATTACGAGCATATGGACTATCCAAAGAGATTGTAGTGCTTCCCAGAAGGTTGAAGGGACTTCCCAAGGCACTCTGGCGCATATTTCTGCAATTTTGAGAAGTTCTTCTTTTCTATCAAAATGTGGTTCACTTTTAGCTAGTTCTTTGGCTTTCTCTGAATATCTGAAACCAACATCTCGAGCAGTTTCACAGCTAAGAATCAGCGCTTCAACAAATTCACGATGTTCTGGAGTGAGTTCGCTCTTGAGTAGAGCCGTATATTCTTCAGCTAAACCTCTCATTCCAACTTTCATTACCTTTGCATAATTGGGAATGAGATGTCCAGGAATGGATGATCCAGTACCAATTCCATGTTCGTTCAATCTTGAAGTTGCTTTGAACCATTTTGACATCTCTTTGTTCCTTTTTTTCGTTTCAGACTTATTGAGAGATTTTGATAGAGCGGTGTTGAAATTGAACCCTACAATAAGTTCACCATCCAAGATTACCGCTGGTATGTACTTTGTCATCACTTCGTGGAAGAAAATAGCACGTCTCATTTCTAAACCATAGTTCCAATACCCACTTGGAAGATCGACTTTGACAGCCATTGCTTTTAGAGTCTGATTGATTGATGCGAAGAATGCATAAAGAGCAGGTTCATTCGCCCAGTCATGAACCGAGTAAACTTCATCCCAATCTGTACCAGTGGTGAAAGCATATGGTTCGTTTGTTTCATCACGATCATTGAAGGAATAGAAATGGTTTCGTAATTTCCGAACTCGATTAGATAGTTTTTCAGACGGAGACCATATTTCAATCAAGGGTTTTTTCTTCTCATCAATCGTCAAACAGCGGACACCACCAATCTGTTTAGAGAGATTACTATTTCACTCTAATAAGATTACATATTCTAATAAAAAGTGGAAAAAAGGAGATTTGAATATTAACACCACACCAATGAATTATATCTTGTACGACCATGCTACTGGCGCTAGCCTTAAAAGGATTACAACTTCTCGGGGGCCTTAACCGCCCGAAATCAGAGTACTGGCTATCAGGAAGGCTATAGAATGAAAAAAACGAGTAGGTTCTTTGCGCTTCTAATAATATCGATGATGCTAATTGGAGCAGCACAAACTCAGATGCAAACACCTTTTGCTACACAAAATGACCTGAACCTGATAAAACCGACTGAAACTCTCATTGTTTCAGGATACGATTCTCCCAACATCACTGTATCGTTGACAAGTCCTGCAAATGGGAGTTCGGTGTCAGGGACCTTCGACATAAATGTCGACATTACTTCTGATTTTGGAACTCTGAATCTTACACTCTTCATTGAAGGGGCAATCTACAGTGCATACAATAAGACTAGCATTGGGACCGGTGCACAATCAATCACAGTAGACTCCACAACACAACCAGAGGGTATGCTGAATTTCACACTTTTCTTTGAGAATCTAGCAGAGAAAGAAACATACTATCTTCTATATTTTGTCGATAATGATGGGGTGAATATTGAAGTTGCATTGTACACTCCTTTGAATGGAAGTACTATTAGTGGAGTAGTCAGCATTGATCTCAATGTCACCCATGATTATGGTAATCTCAACCTTACCCTTCTTGTGGATGGAGAAGCTCAAGCGCCATACACACCACTGCTTATTGGATCAGGCGACATCAGTGTCATTATTGATACAAGCAGCCTCTGGGAAGGATACAACAACTTCACTTTTGTCTTTCAGTACAGTTTCCTTGCAACAAATGATTACAGTGAATTGTACTTAGAATACCTTGTTGATAATGATGGGGAACCCATTACTGTCAGTCATCAGTCACCCGCCTACGGTTCACAGGTAACAGGATTGTTCAATCTCACCCTACTTATTGGATCAGAATATGAACCATTGAACCTAACCCTCTTTGTTGAAGGGATGATCCAATCAGACTTCAACAAAACATCGATTGGAATTAGAGAACAGATAATTCAGATAAATACGACCGTTTTGCCTGAGGGATTGCTTAATTTCACACTTCTGTTTGAGTACAATGTGACTGGTGAAAATGCTGTTGCTATATACTTCATTGAATTTCTTGTGAACAATCATGGTGCTCCTAGTGTTGTGTGGATTTCACCTGTAGAACTAGATACAATAAATGGAGTAACAGACCTCTGGTTAAACATAACCTCTACATATAGTGAGGTCTATCTCAACATGACAGTTGATGGTAGAATTGTCCCAGAATGGAATGCCACCCTAGTTCCTGTTGGTGATGGTAATTATTCACTCAACTCAAGTAGGTACGAAAATGGGAACCATTTTGTCAAAATCATTGTATATACTGAAGAAGGAGAATCACAAAGCATAGAGAGAGAATTAATCTTCCTCGATCACGTTAGACTTTATGTGTTGGAATTTGCTGCCTATGATGAGATATCAGGAAATGCAAGTATCCCTGTGAGAATTGCATCTCCATACCAAAATGCTACACTCTCACTATATATCGATGGTGTCATCGTTGATGAAGTAATTAATATCACTGTCTATGTTGGTATCAACACTATTGATTTCAACACGAAATTATTCTCCGAGGGTGAACATAATTTCACTTTCAAAGCCTATGACAGCTATGGTCATCGATTTATCTACAGAATAGTACTTGTCATCGACAACTATGGACCTCCTGTTCTCAGATTCTTTACCACGGCTTCTGTAGTTATTGGATATGCAGAATTTATTATCAACGTTGATACTGATTGGACATCCTTACAAGCTTCAATTTATGTTGACGACATTCTACTAGGCGACTATCAAAATCTTACAGTAGATGTTAGTGATGGAACTTTTACATTCTACATAGATGTAGGTAATTACACAAAAGCAGAGCATACTGTTCGCATTGTAATGTTGACACCAGAGGGTGAAACAACTGAGATTGAACGAAAGTTCGGTTTTGCATCTCTCAGAATTGAGGAGATAATCAGTATTATCGTACTTTTTGGTCTCGCATTGAGCATTCCTATATACAGGAAAAGGAAAGGTCATCCGATTAGACCTGTTATCATTGTGGACGTGGTGTTCATCGGAGTCCTAATCGTTGCATTCTTGATACTAGGTATTAGTTCAATTCCATTCATTCTATGGCACGTGAACTTAGCTAGCATATGGGCTATTGGTAGCTCACTTGTATTTGCAAACTGGGCGATTCCATTCATCATGATGGAAGAAGAATGATCAAAGAAGTCGTGTGACCGGGATGTCAGTCGATAGCTCAGTGGACCACTTAGCAAAATCAGTGTAGATACTGAGATGGTCCTTTGGGATGGTTGATTTCGCTTTCTTCACCTTCCATTTTAAGGCAGATTCCACTGTCCTAGAAATAACAACATCAGCTACATCCAAACCATGCTTTGTTACATCAGCCACAAAGACCGCAGTTTTTGCGTCAATCTGACCTATAGCCCCAACTCCAACAAAACGATCAGCTGAATAGTATTCAATGAGGTTCCCTTTAAGATCACCATCGATAATGTCAGCAGCAAGTTCTGCTAATGAACCCGGATACGCAAGATGAGAAAAATGCATCGAAGTTGGGAGTTTAGTCACGTCCTTCAGACGAACCAACTTGACTTTTGAGGATCTTGTTTTCGAAATCTTAGTGGGAGAAATGGCGATCTCCATGATATGGCCTCTCGCAAAATATTGTACCTTCATCCAATAATTATATGCAGCTGGAGGAGTCGTGGCAACTACTCGGACAACTTTTTTGTTTCTTAATACGTCTTCAGCGGCTCTTGTGAGTTTAGTACCAATTGCTGCCTTTTGATTTCTAACATCAACATCTAGATTCCTGATTATTCCTACTCTGCCAGAAACTGGGTTTTTTTCGGCTCGAAATACAATTTCTCCAATTACTTTCCCCTTTTCCTCAGCCACAAGCCAACCCCATCTTTCAAATGCAGCTCCTCTGTGCTCTTCCTTGACTTGTTCAACAGTAGAATACCCACCCTCCCTTGTGCGATAGAACCAACGTGTTCCTTGATAGACTTCGAGAAGGTCTGTGCAATCCTTCATCATACCCTTTCGAATTGTAACCATTGATGGACGCCTCTGACTTATAGCAGGTCTCAAGAAACTCAAGGCCAAAATAAAATGATGTAAGACAATGAATGCTATACAGGTATGGAGTCACCTATTCGAAGACTTCTATCAGCTAATTCTTTTGCGTTAGGTCCAAAGAGATAGAGGATTGGTTCAATGCCAATCCCTCCAGGGATATGAATAGCAGGAAATGTAGTTTTTTTGCTTGGTATCTGATTTGTTGTCTTTAGGGATTCGACGATTTTAGAAGCAGAACTTTCTGGTTCTTTCATTGAGAGCACTTGGAATCCAATTTTTTCAGCAATTTTGACAACGTCTTCCTTTCCACTCACACAAAGACACGCACGTACACGAGGCCATCTGTTTTTAGCATGCAATAATAGTTCTGCAGTGTGTTGTGATGCGCCAAAACGAGGACTGATGAGGACACGGGCACGACCATCTATAATTGTAATTCTACCTGGTACTCCTGCTACATCTTTGTATGTTTGAGAGAGACCATTACATACAACAAAATTCGCACGAACCTGAGGAACAATGATTGGGAAGGTTTCAGATTGTTCTAACGTTTTTAATGCCTCAAGAATATCTCCAATTACAACAGCTCGCTCAGCAAGATCACTATCCCTTCCTCCAAGAAGTTGAGAGCAGATTTGACAATTAACCATCTTGAGATTCGGTACCTTTTCTTGATGCATTTCGCACAAAGATGAACCAAGACGAGACCGCATGCATACTGAACAAATTTCTCGGACAATTTTATCAGTTGTGAAGTCTCCTGATATTATCATCTCAGTAAGTTTTTCGGATAAGACCTCAATCTCTCCTACAAGCTTGCTTTGTTTTATTGGCTGGTTTAGATACTTACTCACAGCTGCTTGTGTCAAATCCATTTTTGAAGCAATCTCTGTCTGTGAGAATCCTTCCTCTTTTAATGAGCGAGCTACTAAAGCTCTGACTGCTGGCAGGAAATCTCTCTGCACAAGTTCGCATGGTGGTCTCATCCCAATTCACCGAAAATAATCTATAACACTGTTATAAGAAGTGTTATAAGAATGCTTGCATTCGCTCAATTCGGTGACAATAGATATGACTGACTACCCAGTCAGAAGAGACCCTCGGAAAATGATAGCTGGCATTACGATTGTAGTGATTCTAATTATCTCAGTCTATGCTGCTGTGACTTGGTGGAAACCAAAGTTTGTTGTATATACCTATAGTAGCTTCCTTAACTGGGGAGATGAGGGTGCAGAAGCAGTCATTGAACGTGCATTTGCACCATTTGAAGAAAAGTATGGGGTAGATGTAGAAATCATCCTCTTAGAGGTTGATGCGAATGGAATTATATCGAAGTTAGTAGCAGAATCCGCAAATCCAGTCGCAGATGTTGTGATAGGAATTGATAACATACTGATACTTCAGGAAGCAGCAAAGAGTGTATTGGAACCTTATATTTCACCAAGTCTAAGTCTAATCAATGAGTCCTTTGTAAATCTACTTGACCCAGAACACTACCTTACGCCATTTGATTTTGGTTTGGTTACATTGATCTATTCAACTAACACAATCAATACAACTACACATCCTCAGCTGGAAAATCTCACCTTTGCTGATCTTGCTGAAGCAGAATTAGCATCAGCACTTGTCACAGAGAATCCACACTATAGTAGTCCAGGACTATCTTTCCTATTATCTCAAGTTGCAGTATATGAGAAGATTTTACATCAAGATTGGACAACATGGTGGGAAGATGTTAGAAACGAAATTGATGTCCAAGAGGGGTGGACTGAAGCCTGGTCTGTTTGGTCAAGTGATCCAACCAAGCATCTATTGGTTAGCTATGGAACAGACCCTGCATATTCAGCGAATTATCTAGGATCCGCCCCAGATACAGCTGTTGCTCCCTTCTTCTACAATGACCTATATTGGGCTTGGATGCAAGTGGAGGGTGTTGGACTTGTAAAGAACGGTCCAAATCCTGAGCTGGGTAAAGCATTCATAGATTATTGTCTCAATGCAACAGTTCAATCAGAAATACCTCTTAACCAATGGATGTTCCCGGTAAGAACAGACCTTACACTACCAAGTGTATATCAATATGCGATTCACCCTGATGAGGTGAATATTCTCAACCAGCTACTAAATAGTACAGAAATCTCAACTAATCTTCAAGATTGGTTAGACTTATGGGATACCACCAGAACACCCTAGAAGGGATGTAAAGATTGAATACACGAGTTCTTGTCAATTATGCAATACTAGCGATTCCATTCTCTCTACTGGTTGCCTTCTTGCTTTATCCTGTTTTCATAGTAATAGCGCAAGGTCTTTTCCTAGGAACTCCATTCAATGAGGTGATTGCATCCCCAACAATCCAGTTTACAATTCAGTTCACAATTAGCCAAGCTGTTCTTAGCACCATATTAGCAATTCTCATAGGTTTACCTGGCGCTTTCTTAATCGCACGTCTGAGGTTTAGAGGAAAATCTTTGATCAGGGCTTTGATGATTGTCCCTTTTGTTCTCCCTCCAATTGTCGTAGTTGTTGGATTTCTCCAAATGTTTGGATCGTATGGAGTGATAGATTCAATCTTGATGTGGATTAATGGATCATCCATTTCAGTCTTCAATTTAGCAACAGGAGTACCAGGGATTATTCTCGCTCACACGTTCTATAATGTACCATTGGTTCTACTAATGGTATCTGCATCTCTAGAACGACTCAATCCAGAGATAGAAGAGAGCGCTGAGATACTAGGAGCAAGTCCATTTCAAAGGTTCCGACACATTACAGTGCCACATATCCTGCCCTCGGTGCTTGCTTCTGCAGTTTTGATTTTCATGTTTTGTTTCATGTCATTTCCAATCATACTTGCATTTGGGCAAGGAACTTACTTGACAATTGAAACACAGATTTGGAATGCGTTCAGAATGTTTGACTATGGAGAAGCGAGCTCTCTAACACTCATGCAAATTATCATCACTCTAAGTTTGGCATTTGTCTACATTAAATTGGGCAAACAGGAGAATGACACAGGAAGAACTGCATCAATCAAGACAACACAATTCAAGCGATTTGAGATATCTGAAAGAATTCTTATCCTGGGATATCTAATATTGCTTGTAGTTTTGGTCTTGGGACCTATTGCTACAATTTTTCGAGCTGCAATCTATGATCCGATAGCAGGGAGCTACACACTTGATGGATTTGTTAATCTCTTTTCTTTAGGAAATCAGGGCGGGTTCCGTTATTTGGTAAACTCTCTTTTCTATGCTGGACTAGCAACTGTATTTGCTGTTATCCTAGGAATACCACTAGCTATTGCAATGAGAGCCAAATCAAGAACCATACCCTCTCTTGCATCATCGTTGATTCTACTCCCGCTGGGAATATCTTCAATAACAGTTGCCTATGGTCTTGTCCTTACAATCGCAGTTCCAACCGGGCTTGTGACAAATCCATGGCCAATAATTGTGGTGGCGCAGACAATTATCGGACTTCCCTTCAGTGCAAGAGCTATCGAAATTGCTATGAGTAAAATCGATCCAGCGCTTTTAGATCAGGCAGACTCATTGGGTGCATCAAGACTGCAAAAACTCCTTTTTGTTGAACTTCCTTTACTTGCACCGGGAATACTTGTGGGAGGCGTTTTTGCATTTGCAATGGCAATCGGTGAGATGTCTGCAACATTATTCATTGCTTTACCGCAAAACTACACACTTGCAGTGGCAATCTATGACTATCTTGCAGTTAGAGCATTTGTTGAAGCAGGGGCTGCTGCTCTTATGTTAGTTGCAGTGTGTGTAGTTGCCTTCCTTGTCATGGAAAAGATTTCAGAAGGGAGTACTGGAGGTGCGCTATAATGGTTGATGTTGAACTCAGGGGTCTGGTGAGGGAATTTGACGATGGCTCAAAGATTGGACCAATAGACCTCCATGTGAAAGATGGTGAACTGTTAACACTTCTTGGTCCAAGTGGCTCCGGTAAAACAACCACACTTAGAATGGTGGCAGGATTTATTGAGAATGTTGGTGGAAGTCTCCTTTTTGATGGAAAAGATATGGTTAATGTTCCACCACGTGAACGAAATATTGGAATGGTATTCCAATCGGTTGCCTTGTTCCCAAATATGACAGTATATGAAAATATCTCATTTGGACCAGATATGGCAGGCTGGTCAAGAGAAAAAACCATTGAGCGAGTTGAAGAACTAGCTGACCTCTTAGGAATTCGAAAACTATTGCTAAGAAAGATCTCCGAGGTCAGTGGAGGAGAAGCTCAGCGCATTGCTCTTGCTCGTGCGCTTGCAACAAATCCAAAACTACTACTCCTTGACGAGCCCTTGTCGGCGCTTGATTTACAACTTCGCGAGCGACTTCAAACAGAGATACGTCGGATTCAAAAAAAGTTGAAGGTCACGACCATCTATGTCACTCACAGTCAAGATGAAGCATTCGCAATCTCAGATAGAGTAGCAATCCTAGAAGATGGAGTCGTAATTCAGGTTGGTACTCCAGAGGAGCTTTATGATTCACCAACGAATGAATTTGTGGCTAGATTTCTTGGAAGCGGCAACATATTTTCTGGTTACATTGTAGATGTTATCAACGGGAATCTCAAAGTCCAAGTGAATGATAGTTGGTTTGAAGTCCCAGGTGAAGGTATAATCAATTCTCAAATCACCTTCAGCGTTAAACCGGAGGATGTAGTGATATCTGATACAACATCTTCAGAGTGGGCACAGGCAAGTCTGGTCTCAATAACTCCCCAAGTAGGCTCATTCAAGATCATTATAGATTTTAATGGGATTCCAATAATTGCTCTCACCTATGATGAGGATTTGGTCAAGCGGTTGAGAACCAATGCTGGAAAGGTTATTACTTTCAGGTTTAAACCTGAATCAATCATCATCCTCAAGAGCTGACTCTTTGAAATCTCCGGGAGGAGGAGGTATATAATCACTTCTTGATGGGGGTTCATCCCCTGGAGGTGGTGGTATATGTTCACGAATTGGTGCAGGAGGTTCTTCAGGCAGAGGCTCAAATTCTGGTTCAATATCTAATTCATCTTCCTCTTCAACTCGAGATTCTGAAGATGTTACCGAAGCTTGATCTACCATGAGCAACTCACGATCTACCAAGGCTAATACCTGACTGCGAATGTAGTTGGGTGAATTCACCATATCAGGGACATCAAATTTGGTTGTAAGATAGTTCATCATGGAAAGAGTTGCTCTCTCTTTAAACGCCATGAAGACAAGTGTGAAATTAAGAACAATTGCGAAAAGAGGACCAAGTGGGACTATTATAATGAAGATAGGAACCCATGGCGCTTCAAGTCCAACATTCATGGTAAGCTCTAGCCAAACCAGAATGATATCCACACCTGCAAAGAACTCTAGAATATCTTCCACATCATCTCCGACATTACTGAGAGACCTATCTCTAGTATCTAAATGAAACAATCCAGAATCTTTCATTAACCAAGGACCAAAATAAAGTAACATTATCGTGAGTGGTAGAATAGCAATACTAGCAATCATTAACATAGTGCCTATAAAAATCAAGCCACCAGTGTCCAATTCAACCATTAGTTCGAACCCAAGAAGGGTAAGTGCAATTCCAACAATGAGCACTGAGCCATAGATAGATCTTCTAAACACAGTCCCCAAATTCTCATCTTCCGGTTCTGGAGATAAGTAATAGTCACCAGTATTATGTTTTGCACGTCTGTGAATTCGTAATGGTAAACTTACTATGCGAGGCCATTTTACAATGATGGCACATAGCAAGACTGCTAGAATTATTGATCCAACTGAAGCAGCTAACATATACATCGTGTATGGAACAAATCGAGAGGTATCAAAACTGTATACACCTGAGAGATTCAACAGAGAGAGCAAACCCCATGTTGAAGCTAGCATGATTAATGTTGATGCGGCAAGTCCGAGAATTATTTTGCCTGTACTAAGACTCTCAACCTCATCGAATATTTGCTTATACGGACTGGTTTGTTTCTTTGCTGTTTTCATTTTCAGCAACCGAATTTTATTGGCGGACCTCACTCATAAGCGTTATTCACACTTATTGGAGTCATATTCTGTCATAATATCTAACACAATAACAATCATATACCACAAAAAAGGAATAACGATTACGCTGGCTAGATACATAGATATCCAGCATTGCATGTTCAACAATTGCGTAGTGATCGATCATGGTAGTTGGCTACGAGGTTTTGGAAGATGGAACCCTAAACGAGGTTGAATTGACAAAAGATGATCTTGATTCGACAAAAGTAGTATGCGTTGTCGACGATGAAACAAAGAGCATCTATCTTTGGAAAGGGACTCAAGCTGGTATCAGAAGGAAGTTTATTGGTGCAAGAGTTGCGACCAATTTAAGGACCGAGTACGGTTTCCACTTCAAAGTACGACCCCTCGATGAAGGAGAAGAACCACCTACATTTTTCACCGCCTTGGATGGAACTACAGCAGCAGAAAGAGTATTGAAACCCGGTGAGCCAGCACCACCACCTAAACCTCCAACACCAAAGACTGAAACAGCTAAAGAACCAACCCCAATAGCCTCCGCACCTCCCAAGCCGGAAGCTGAGGAAGTAAAGCCTCCACCAATATCTACTTCAGCCCCTCCACCTAAACCACCAATAACAGCCCCTAGGTCAACTCCTTCGACTTCAACAAGACCAACTACGGTTGCAGCTCCATCTGCAGAAATCCAAGCGATGATAAGTGAGCTGGAAACTGTAGATCCACCGGAGGGTTATGAAAGGGAGTTATTGATTGTCTATAATGAACTATTCACAGTTGCAGAGCACAAGATTACTGTGTTTGGACAGGAGAAAGTGGAGAGAAAGTTTGAGAAAGTAAGAGATCCACCAGAAGGTACTTTCATGGCAGAGGGCTTCATCCCTCGAGTCATTGTAAAAGATGGAAGGGTGCTGGGAATTGAACTATTGAAAGGAACGCCAGACGCCATCCTCAGCCCCATAAAAGCAGAGATGAAAGAGCGTCTTGGAGACTTGATTAGTTTCTTTAGATCAGAACTTGAAGAAGAATCAGAAGCTGATGCAAAGAAGAAAGGCAAAACAAAAGGCAAGAAGCTAGTTGCGAAATAAATCTGAAAAACTAAAATTGCGATAATAAAGAGGTAAACTAAATGTCATCTCATCTCGATCCTGCAAAGGAAAAGGAACTTGTAGAGCTATTGATGGGTCTCACTAATTATGCTGACCTTGATGCGATAGCTGTTGTGAGCAAACAGGGAGTGAAGCTCGCCTATTTTGCTACTGAAGACTCTGAGGCAGACCCAGATTTGATGGCTGCAGTCAGTGCGGCACTTTTAATGACTGGAGATATGGCTGCAAGTAAACTTGAGCTGAGTGATCTCTACGAGGTTGTTGTTCGTGGAAAGGATGGCTTCGTAGTTCTCTCGCATGCTGGTGAATTCTTGCTTATGGGTTCAGCCAAAGACTTGACGTCAATGGGTCTAGCTGTGACTCAGATGCGGAAATACGCTAAGGAAGTAGGAGAGCTTTTAGGCCAGTAAATCTGCACCTTTTTCTAGTTCGTACAAGGTATCCATATTACAGGGCACCATCAACAATATGCCAGAGTAAGAGCTGGTTGTAGCGAATGTGAAGGGCATAATTGTGTTTGATGAAGCTGGCATTCGTCAGGCTTCAGTGGGTCTTGAAAATATAAGAGTCAATCAAGAGTTGTTTGGCTCGTTTATGTCAGCAATCCAACTATATGCCCAGAGGTCCATTGGAAGTGAAATGAAGGGTCTCACCTATAGTAGTGTTCGGTTGATGATGGGAAGGGCTGGAGAGAACTATGTTGTAACCCTCCATTCAGTAGATGATCCAGATGCAGAATGGAATCATCGAGCGACGTTAAGAGTTGTTGAGGGAAACGGCTTCAGACTAAACAATCAATATTTGGAAATTCTCAAAGAACTCCTTACCGAAGAAAAACTTTCCATTGATGAGGCTGCAACTTTGACAATGATGAAACGAAATAACACCTACAGTTCATAATTATTCTTATTCAGCTCATTCGAAAGTGAACTAATCAACGATATTGCTTAATAGGTGTGCAGATTCCAAATCTCTTGGTGTTGCATGG
>PJET01000130.1 GCA_002825515.1 Candidatus Thorarchaeota archaeon MP11T_1
AGAACTCAACTAATGGCGGGACAATCTCATCAAATGCATACTTATAGACACCATCACAAGAGTCCATCGGAAAATGCATATTGATATTGAATCCTCGACCAGAACCTTCTCCGATGTCATCTATAAAACCGTCATGTGGAAACATCCATTCTGGATCCTCGTGAAAAGAGATTTGCATGACTTGAGGATCATCATAGAAATAGGCCTGGGTTCCATTTCCATGGTGAACATCAAAGTCAGCGATTAAGATTCTTTTATACCCTAGATTCTTCAACTCATACACAGCAGCAGCAACATCGTTGAATATGCAGAAACCGCCGCCCCATTCGAATTTAGCATGATGAAACCCACCTGTGGGAGAAAGGAAATGGTCTACAACGCCAGAAGAAACTGCACGAGCACCAGTGACTGTTGCACCCGAAGTTATGCTGGCATTCTCGTAGATACCAAGAAATCCAGGTGTGTCAATAGCTATCTCTCCCTGTCCGGTTTCGGATATTTTTCGAACAGCTCTCAGATACTCTTTTGCATGGATGGTTTCTAGAAGTTCATTAGACAAAGGTTCTGGTGTTAGGATTTCCACATTTGGCTGGTTGAGAAAATCGTTTTCTGCCAAAAAGTCACGAACCATCTGAAAACGCCCAACTTTGATTGGATGCTTTGTACCAAAATCAAAAGTTTCTAGACTTGAATTCCAGAGAAAGCCAACCTTACATGTATCTGAGGTTCTCATCATTCTGCTCGAAATCTGTGCACACTTATATGGCTATGCAACAAGTGTCCATAAGGTGCAAGAAAGAAATTGAAGATTCGTTCTGTTGCTAGTGTGCCTACTTCTGCAAATGTTTACTCCGTTTATGTTCGCCAGAGAAAGGATGCCAGCACTCAGATTTTTTCTCTTGATTATGGAGACCGTCTTAGAGTCTTTGATGCGAAAGGAATGCTACGTAGTGCAAGAAAATGGAGCAGCAAGGTTAGATGTATTGCTGTAGCTGATATTGAGGGAGAGGGCAAGGATTCTCTGGTAGGAGGAGTAGGAAAGAAAATTCTTGTTGTTGACCATAGAGGAAGTCCAGTTTGGAACATTAGACTTGAGAGTAATATAGTTGCTTGCGATGCGAGAGATATTGATGGGGATGATGCAGCTGAGGTTGTGGTTGCATTACAGAACAATCGTGTAATCCTCTACAACGATGACAAAGATACTATTTTCACCAAAACAATGAGAGATCCAATTGCTGATGTTTGGTTAGAAGACATCACAAAGGACACGGAGCTAGAAGTAGTAGTAGCAGAAATGAGTGGTCTGATTACAGTCCTTACAGCAGCGGGGTATCAATTAAAGGAACTTCAACTAGGTTCTCGTCTATCAGTTTTTGCAGTACTTTCATTCAGTGATCGGATTTTATTCATTACTGGAGACCAGTCACAAACATTACGGATTTGGGACATTGATGGAAATGAGATTGCTCGACTCGATGTTGATGACACCCCAAGAGCTATGGCTACTGGAATTCCAGACGATATATCAGATGTCGCATTTCTTGTCGTTAGTACTAAGAATCGAAAGTTGAGCTTCTGGGAAGTTCAAGAATCTGGAAAAATAACAAGAACTGAGAAAGTGATTCTTCAACAGATTGGTTCGACAAAAACGGTGCTTTATAGAAGAGCCATTAAGTGCGGCAACTGCGGAGCTCCAACATCACCAGAAGCGGCAACTTGTTCAGCCTGCGGAGCTCAACTAGAGATGATTGAGGAATATGTAATCGAGGAATACATTCAGGAAAGCATCGACTCGATTACCTCTAAACATAACAGGATTAAGCTTAAGGAGTTAGATCGAATTCTACGAAGGACATTACCAAGACCAGCTGCATATAATTTACGTCGCAGTCTACAAGCGATGATTCAAAGCGATGTAATAAAAGGACACATTGATGGAAACACATTCGTAAGAACAGAGGATAAGAAAAAGATTCCATCACCTTCAAAAGAGAATATCAAAAGGGTGCAAAGCTCTCTTCTAGAACTCTTACATGGAACTGATACTTTAAGCGTAAAAAGTCTTGAAAAAGAAACAGGTGTTGACCGAAGAATCTTAAGAAGGACACTCATAATTCTTCTGGGGGAAGGTACAATCCAAGGCGAGTTGATTGGGGATGAGTTCATTCTAGAGAAGAAACAGAACATCAAGGATTTCGAGAAGAAGTTAGTAGATGAACTAACTACTTGGAGTGGTTAGGAAGAGTTGGAGATTGGTTTCATGATTCACAAATCATTCAGGGAAGAGGTAGAGGATAGATGAATATCTCAAAACGAATAGTAGTCACATTTGTAACTGTTGCCTTGATTCCGATTTTAGTAATATCTTCGTTATCAATTCTAGCGATAAATGATGTATCTAATGCCAATGCAGCTGATGCCGCAACGGAACTTGAATCGGAAGAGCTTGCTAATCTGATGAGACTCGCTAATGATACTGGTCTCTTCATAGAAGAGAGATGGAAGAACTATGTCGATGGAGTCTATATGATGGAGGCTTATTGTGAAGACCTTTTCAATGAGAGGATAAATGCTACTTTACGATACAGCTATTACTGGGATCAAGCAGAGGAACCAAATTGGGGAGATTTGACCTTTGAAACAGATGAAGAGATTGTTGCTGCGTATTTTTCGGAGTTCATCACATTCGAAACTGATTGTTACTATATGCCTCGGTTTGCTTGGAACAATAATGATCCACATGACCTATCGGTTGGAACCCAGTATGCCCTTGATGTTTCATCAAACATGGTGAATATCTTCAGAGCTCTTCATGAAATGAATGAAGACTATAGATGGTTATACATGGGATTTGATTTAGGAATCTCTGATCAGCATCTATTCAGGAATTACCCGTTTGATAATCTCGCCTATTTCCAGCAAGATGATGAAGGCAATCCGCTTCCACCCGAAGAAGATTATGATCCCAATGCAGAGGATTGGTATACGAATGTAGTAGCCCAAGACCCTGAAGATGACAGCATTGTTTTCACTGAGCCATATATTGACCCCTCAGTTGGACTCGTAATATCAATGGGGAGACCGATTAGGTTTGACGATGGAACATTGATCGGGGTAGTGTCTGCAGATGTTACAATGTTGACTATAAATGAAAAAGTTCTGAATCTTGAAGTTTTAGACAATGGATATGCGTATCTTCTTGATAGAAATGGTGTTGTTGTTGCTCATCCTGATCTTGGTATATTTGATGACCCTCTACCTATCGAGGATATTGAATTTGGTTCTTCAACTGGTAGTGAAGCAATTGCATTTGGAAATCTGCTCAGTTCCTCAGTGCTTGTAGATGAATCTGGTTTAGAAGAGTTTCAGAAAGATGGACAAACATGGCATATGGCCTTTGTCAATGTCACCAATACTGACTATGTTTTGGCCATTGTAGTTCCAAACTCAGATGTTATAGGTCCAGCTATAGCCATGCTCAACCTCGTTGGAACACAGACACTAATTCTCACTATAGCTTTGGGAGCAGTCTTGGCGATTGTAGCAGGCGTTGTCGCAGTTGTTTCATATCGTCGAGCTCATTCGGTCATTGAGCCAATTACCGAGATGACTCGTCTTGTGAACAAGATGGCTGGACAAGATTTCACTCGAGGAATAACAACAGTAGGTGCAATGTATGAAGAAGTTGGAACAACGGTCGATGCACTCCTTAGTTTCCAAGAAGCTGCGAGGTTTGGAAATCAAGCCTTTATTCGGGGAGACCTCAACAGAGCATTAGCTAACTATCAGAACCTTTTGGAAATAAGTCGCAGACTTCAGATTGATGTCGGAGAGCAAACAATGCTTCTGAACATTGGTAATGTTTTCAGACAGCGAGGTGATACAGGAAATGCAATGGACTACTATGAACAATCCATGATAATCGCAAAGAATCTCCTTGAAAGAGCAAAAGAAGAGGGAGCTGATGAGAAAGATGCACTCATCAGAATCGCATCACTCTATCACAATATGGCACTAGTTGAGATGGATCGAGGATATGCAGAAAAATCGATGTCCCTATTAGAAGATGCCGAAGCAATTGATAGAACCATTAAGAATCAGTATGGGCTCGCAAAACGGTTTGATGCAATGGGACTTGTATTGATGCGTGATGGCAGGTACAGTCAAGCTCAATCTAAGTTCGATGAAGCCAAGGAAATTGCAGAATCTATAGATTATCTCAGAAGCATGGCATACATCCACTATCATGAAGGAGAATTATATCAAGTCCAAGGGAAGTGGAAGAAAGCTGAGGATTCATACAACGAATCAATCTCATTTGGTCAACAGACAGATGAACTATGGTTGGTCGTGTTTGCAATGCAAAGACTTGCAGACGTGCTTGATCAACAGAATAAACCCAGTCATGAGATTAGAAGGAAAGCAGAAAGACTCAGACGTTCTATTATGTTCAAGAAGAGCGTAACTTTCGTGATTGACTACTCAGGTAGTATGCAGGCTCAAAACAGAATTAGAGCTGCAGTTAGCGGAGCCTTGGAAATTCTTCATAGTCAAGTCAACCCTCAGGATGCTGTGTCTGTCATTGTTTTCAACTCATCATATCGAGAACTCCTTCCTCTCACGTTGAAGGGAGAACGTGACGATGATGAGAACGTAATTATTAGGACGCTGAAATCACTAAAGTATCCAAACTATGCTACAGCCTTCTATGACGCTCTTGGAAGAGCACTGGAAGAACTTGAGAAGATAGAGTCTAGTGAACATAGATGGGTGATTGCATTAACCGATGGACAGGACAATAGCTCAAAGACCTACTCATTAGATGTTCTTGAGGGAATTATAACTGAAGAAGATCGAATGAAGAGAAAACGACCTCTCACAATTGAGGGCTTCATCCGGGACCATCATCTTGATGTGAATCTGTTAATAATTGGCGTTGGGCAAGAGCTAAGGAACCGTGCTGATACTGATAGAAGAATTATCTCAAAAGATACTGGTCAATCTATCACAACAGAAGAATTGCTTGAGTCGATATGCGAGAGAGTACCGCAAGGACAGTATCTTTCAGTTGTGGATAGCATGAACGTACGATTAGATATCGAGAGAGCGTTTGAAAAAGTGGGTGTCTTAATGGCACAAATGGAAGTTGGAGGGACTACCACGGATTATTGATGGAGGTGAAAAAAATGGCACAATCAACAACAAAAACCAGAAAGAAGGGCAAATTCCGCACAACAGTAATTCTAACATTTCTAACTATCTCATTGGTATCTTTAGCGGCAACAGGACTGGTATCTTTGACATTTGTAGATCTGATAGGAAACTCAACCAGAGACCAGAGCTCCGTGGCACTTGAAAGTCAGATTCAAACAAATATGAATCTAACAGCACAGAAAACCGCTCTTGTAATCAATCAGAAGTTAGCAAGTGCAGAAGGTATGATAGCAGCAGCGGCAGAGGAACTAGAAGCCCTGTTTGATTCTGGATCAACCTACGAGAATCGAGAAGTATACTATGACCTACTATTTGAGGATGACTCTGTATCTCCTGCGCCTGCAGATAATCACTATGATCCCAACTATGGACTTAATGTATCATGGGAATACAGTAGTTGGTACATAGCAAATACTGATTCTAATAACTACAATTCCTCCTATGCGGATATTCCTGCAAACGCCGACAAGCTGGGACGCGTATCAAATATTGACTACATTTTCAAAGCAATACACAACCAATTGGCTTTCAGATGGCTCTATATTGCGTTTGCTGATGATGGGTTGTTCATCAATTATCCAGGTAGTATCCTAGGTCCAATATCAGATGTAGCTAGATTGGCCGAACCATATGATCCAAGAGGTGAGTATTGGTACCAAACAATCTGGGATGGAAATGGAAACATGGTTTTCGTTGAGCCATATTATGACGAGTTTGATGGTGTGCTCCTAATCTCAATAGGAAAAGTAGTGTATAGAAATAGTATTCCATTTGCTGTTATATCCGGTGACATCACTATAGAAGACATTAAAGACAAAATCATCAACGTGGAAATTCTAGAGAGTGGATACGCATTTCTTTTGGATTCCAACGGAGGAGTAGTTGCACATCCAGAAGTTGAAGATGAGGATTATATACTTGGATTGCCAGATCTTCTCGATGTAGAAATTAACCCTGATTTTTCACCAGCTTTGACTCAAACTAATGTAGACCAGATAACTAGTGTGGCTGCAGGAGTATCAGGAACTTTACGCTACACACGGGCTGGAAATGAGCACATTCTAGTATTCACGCAAGTTGGAAAAGGGGACTATATCTGTGTGATTTCTGTACCTCTGGATGAGGTTTTGGAAAGCATTCCACTTCTTGAAGCACGAATTGCGGAACAGAATGCTGAAGCGGCTACCTACATCATTGTAGTTACAATAGGAGGCATCATTATCGCTGGGATAGTAGCTGTAGCCATTTCGAACACTATTACCAGACCATTGCAGTATCTAATGGACCTTGCACAAAGAAATGCTGCAGCAAGAATAAAGGACCAACCACTTGATACTGGAGACCTTCAAGTAGATGCAACATATATTGCACAAGATGATGAGATTGGTGAGCTTGCTAGAGCGTTCCAAGGAATGCTTGACTCAATTCGAGAAGACGAAGAATAGTGGTGTCCATATAGAAATCAGAGTATAGGTGAAGATATTGGCAGAAGAAACTTGGTCATTAGATAAATCAAGACGAGTCTATGGTGTGAATCGGAATGATCTCCACTTTCTAGATATATCAGAGGATGGGGACCTGTTTCTACGTCTTCGTAACAAATCTATCACTTTCAAAGATATTATTGAAAGAATAAAGGACATGAACAGCGACTCTCCAGGATATGCATCATCTTTTACTTTGAGGGTACCTCAACTTGTGACATATCAGGTAAAGAAATTGAAAGCTGCATTCCAAAGTGTAATAGAAGAGCTTGATTATGGTGGAAAGTTCATAGGAATATATCCAGTGAAGGTAAATCAACGAAAAGATTGTGTTACTGCGGTCCTTCGCTCTGATTCTGATTATGGTTTAGAAGCTGGAACAAAAGCAGAGCTTCTACTAATCAAAAAGGTCATCGAGAGTGAAAAACATAGACCCATAGTTTGTAATGGAGCCAAGGATCCAAAATACTTGCAGTTGATTAAGGATTGCATGGAGGAGGGTTATAACATCGCAATTTCAGTTGAATCTGTTCATGAATCTCGCCTAATTTCAAAGAAATTCAGACCTGAGCAGACTCATCTTATCCTGCGAATTAAACCATATCTTAGTGTAGAAGGACATTGGTCCCATTCCACTGGAAGAGACTCAAAATTTGGCCTTAGTATTCATGACCTCTATGATGTTGTTGAACTGCTAAAAGAGACGGGTTTTGTAAACTCAGTCGAAACAATTCTTGCACATGCAGGCTCACAGATAACTGAGATTGACTCCTTTGAGAGATTTGGCAGACTCCTAGCAAAACTCTATGCAGAACTAAGAGATATGGGATTATCAAATCTCGTGAACATAGATTTTGGAGGTGGATTAGCAATTGACTACACAAGTTCTGAAACGTCAGATTTCATGCTTCGCTATGCACAATTGCTGGTTTCAGGTGTGAAGACGCAGCTATCTGAAATATCCAACAAACATCCCCCACCAAACATTATGATCGAATCAGGTCGAGGTATAACCGCGCTCTCAACAATGATAGTTGTTGAAGCTCTAGAAGTACGTTCAATATTTCCACCTCGTAGCGAGAACGCCATATTTGAAACCATTGAGGATGATGAAAGGAAGACACTTGAAAGAATCAAGAAAGTCTCAACTCTCAAAGAGATAAGGGAGATTTGGAACACATTTCATGAGAAGTACAGTGGTTTGAATCTATCAGGGATGAAATTCATTCTTGAACAAGAAATGGTGACGGGGATTCTCGAGGATGCTGTAAGAGCAAGACTTGTGGAATTACGTCTGAAATCCTATGATATAGAGGGATTGGTCAGAAGCTTCTGGCGTCCTGAACACATTGTCATTGGAAACTTCAGCGTCTTCAATAGTATTGCTGACCATGTGCTAGTGAAACAACACTTTCCAGTCATTCCAATTCAGGATCTAAATGTCAGACCTCAGACCACAGTACGCTTGGTGGATATTACATGCGACTCTGATGGTGAGATAGCACAGTTCTATAGACCTAGGACAGACATCATATGGTTCGCAAAAGACAATAGACTCTTGACGTCTCTAGAAGGGAAAATGGGTGAAGGTATACCTGTAGGTAGTCTAGAGAATATTCCGGGTTCTTGCTTTGTTCTTACACTAGCGGGTGCTTACCAAGACGCAATCGAGATGGATCATAATCTACTTGGAGACCTACCAGATGTTGAGTTATATCTCCAGGATGATGGAAAATGGGTACTATCTTGGGTAACAGGTGCTGAGTCAATTGAGGAACTACTCAAAGATGTTGGCTATGCAGATATCGATGTGGATGAAGATCCGTATATGTGGGATTGAATGCTACATGATACAAATCAGTTCTTCCTGGGGTCTTGATAGAAAGGTGCATCCCTGACGTGTAATGAGAATGTCCTCCTCAAGACTGACCTGTCCATAGTGCTCAGTTGTTACATAAAACTCCAGTGTGAAAACATTTCCCACTTCAACAACACCCATGGGACTCTCTCCGTAACGCTCCCACTTTGGACCGAGCAGAGTGCCACCATCATGAGCGAGGCGTCCAAGTTGGTGACCCAGTGCATGTTGATATTCTTCATATCCTGCCGCTTTCACGAAATCACGAACTATATTGTCGACTTCATAACCTACAGCTCCAGGCTTAATCCATTTTGCCGCTGCTTGAATGCCATCTCTCACTGTTTCAAATGCACTCTGCACCTCAGAAGGGATGTCCTGCGTATCACCAAAGAAGAACATTCGTTGAATGTCGGAACAATATCCTTTGTACTTTACACCAAAATCGAAATGGAGTAGGTGATCATCCTTGGTCTTGTTGTCTGTCGGACCTCCATGTCCAAATTGCTTGTATGGACCCGCATCAACTGCCGGACAGTAATCCACATCCCAAGCACTACTGACCTCACGTTCGTTCATACATCTGTGGAAGAAGTCATAGATTTCGTTCTCAGTTTGTCCTACCTTGACGAATTTCTTTACTCGTTCAAAGATGTCCTCAGTGATTTCAACCGCTTTTTGTATTCTCAAAACTTCCTCAGCAGTCTTTCTACCTCGCAGCTTTTGTATGTGGTTCTCTGCAGACATAAGTCGATGGAGAAATGGTGTGTTCTTGAGGTAGTCCTGAAGCATCATATGCATGCCGACACTGAGCCCATCTGCAGCAACATCATTCATACTATAGTTAATAGCAATCTTCTTGGGATCCCTTCTTGTTAGTTGCTTCACAAGTTCTTCTCGGATACTTTCAGTATAGGGAATTATTGTATCATAGATTCCCTTGTTCGTTACACCATCTTTGTCGAAATCACCAACAATAGCAATCTTCTCATCCTCGGTAAATATGAGTGCAGATTGCCAAGTTAGATCTCCACCTAATATCAGTTCAAGAACTGGGTCTGCCATTTGGGAGGTTTCTCGGACCCATATAAGCCAAGCATCAATATCCTGTTCTTTGAGTATCTTGCATGCCTGATCTGCTTTGGATTTCTCTAATTCATATTTCATATCAGCCACCATGTGGTTGAATAACAGCCTTCAACGATACTTGCTTCTCCTGGGTTTCTAATGCTTTCTGGGCTTCATCAAGAGAAAACCTGTGTGTGACTAAGTCTTCAAATGGAAACCGGTCATAGTTATCCGCCACAGTCTTGATTCCACGATATACATGGAGAGTTCTGGAACCCCAGACTGTCTTAATATCTAAATGCTTCTTATTCATCAGGTGTGTATTGATTTCAGCTGTTCCATGGTCTGTGTATTGACCACAAATGGTGTAACTTCCACCCTCTCTGACAAGCTCTATTCCTTCTGGGATTGCATGAGGGTTTCCGGTTGCTTCATAGACTATATCCGGGCCGTGACCTCCAGCAATCTCTTCGAGAATTTCTTTTCGTTCCTCAAGGGTTGTTTCTTCTATGTTGATGACATCTGTCACGCCAAACTTCTTGGAAATCTCAAGACGGTTCTTTGCCTTGTCCAACAAAGTCACAGTTGAGGCACCGCTAATACTGGTAAGAACTGCAATCATGAGACCAACTGGTCCAGCTCCCTGGATGGCTACATTTAGACCCCAAGTCATAGGACTCCTAAGGACTGTGTGCACAGCAGTTGGCATAGCACAACCAACAACGCTCGCTCCATCGAAGCTCACATGATCAGGAAGTTTGATGATATGTGTGCCTGGAGAGAGATACAGGAATTCGCTGTAGCCTCCTATCAGGCGAGGGAACTTCGTTGAGTCCATGGTTATTCCATACACCTTCCGATTTGGACACTTAGTGGGAGCATCTGCAATCAAGCAATAATAACAAGAGTAGCAGGTCTGGGTGACATCATGGAAACCAATACGGTCTCCAACTTTGAGCATATTGCCATCAAGATCTTTGATAGGTTTTGGTCCAATAGATTCGATTGTTCCAACTACCTCATGTCCGAGAATTAGGGGATAAGGGACGCCTGCAAGCTTCCCATGCCATAGATGAACATCAGTTCCACAGACACCAGCGTTGGCAACCTTCATCAAAGCCGCACCAGGCTCCAGTTCTGGAATTTCATATTCCTCAATGATCAGGTCTTCATTTGGTTTTGGTACAACCGCAGCTCGACTTTTTGTTGACACCTTCATGCTGGAAGTTTGAAACATACCATGATTTAAAGAGAGAGGAAGAGCGGTAGACAGAATAGGTGACTTCAATGAATATTATCGCAGAAATATTTCAGAGAATGGACAAATGGAGGAATCTCCCCAAATATGCATTGGAGAGAAGAGCTGATATTTTCTTTGGAGTCTACCTAAAATCAGTATTGGAATCCAAATATAATATTCAAATAAAGGCAGAGATAATTCCCGAGTTCCCAGTACATAAAGCATCCATCTATCCTAATGTTCAGAACAATCAATCCTTCAATGTAGACTTTGTTGCTTTTTCGGAAGATAGCAAGAAAGCATTTCTAATTGAACTCAAAACCGACATCGGTTCAAGACGAGATATTCAAGATGATTATTTGACAGCTGCGACAAAAGTAGGTTTTACCAAGCTAATACAAGGACTGATTGAGATTTTTCAAGCTACAAAGAAAAAGAGAAAATACTTCCATCTGTTTAAGATGCTAGAGGATGCGGATATTATCGAACTGCCTATTCAACTTCAGTCCAGAATCTTTTCCAAGAACATGACTGGAGTCAATGCTCTGATTGGAGAGGTGAAAATTGTTTCACCTGTCATGAAGAATCAAGTTGTATATGTACAACCTACGGGTGATGGCGAGAATATTATATCATTCAATGAATTTGGTAGTCTAATCGCAAGATACAATGACCCTATCACAAAGAGATTTGTAGAATCGCTCAAGACATGGAGCGAAAGTAAGCCAGGACACATAAATGCATGATTATCCCTCCTTTTCGGATTTTGCCATTCCAAATTCGGATTTAATAATGTTCCAATCAACAAGGTTGAATAATCAAACTTATAAGACATAATTAACAATCGTTTATTGTGAAATCCATGTCGGATATGGAGCCTAGTGAGAGTCTAGACTGTGTGGGGTTATTCTGCCCGCAACCACTGTTTCAGACCAGAGAAGCAATTGATAGGTTAAAACCCGGTGAGATACTTGAGATGCTAGCTGATGATCCCGCCGCAGAAGAGGACATCAAACGTTTTGCAAAGCGAACTGGGCATATCCTACTTAGTTTTGAACGTCTTGAAGATGGCGTGCAGAGATTTCTCATTAAAAAGAAGGAGGAATGATACTTGAGTAGTATACTTTATGTACAGACAAGTGACGACCCCGAACGTCAGTACTCACCATTCGTGCTCGCTCAGAGTGCAAAGGCAATGGACATTGATGCAAAGGTCTACTTCTTGGGACAGGCGTTGAGGGTCCTTCAACCAGGAGCTGCTGAAAAAATCAAACTTGGAAGTTTTCCAAGTCTCAAAGAGATTATGAAGAAAACAATAGAAATGGGTATTCCCATTTATGTTTGCGAGGCATCAAAACAAATGCTGGGATGGGAAAAGGTAGAACTTGACCCTGATCTCAAGATTGTTGGAGCAGCAACACTCAATGACCTTGCCCTAGAAGCGGATGCAACAATGTGGTTCTAGACCAAGGTTGATGGAGAAATGAAAGAAGTCTATCTCGATTATCATAGCGCAAAACCAGTTGACCCCAGAGTCATTGAAGGAATGATGAGGTATTTTTATGAGGATTTTGGCAATCCATCATCATTACACCATGTTGGAGATGTCGCAACTGAAGCATTGGAGAGTAGTAGAAAAACAATAGCTGAATTCATCAATGCTGATGAGGACGAGATAGTCTTTACTTCTGGCGCAACAGAAGCTATTAACCTGGCCATCATTGGATATGCCATGAAAAACAAGAGCAAAGGAAATCACATCATAATTTCTGAGATAGAACACATATCGATTCACAATATAGTAAAGTATCTCGAGAGAGAAGGATTTGAGATTTCCAAGGTTCCAGTTGATCAATATGGTAAGATAAGCCTGCGGAAACTTGAACGTCGAATCACTGACAAAACAATTCTCATCTCGGTTGGGATGGCAAGCAATGAAATTGGAACTATTCAACCAATCAAAGAGATTGGAGAACTAGCTGCTGAAAAGGGAATAGCATTCCATACGGATGCCGTAGCAGCTGAAGGACTCGTTCCGATTGACGTGAGAAAAAATAACATCAATCTAATGGCTCTCTCATCCAATGATCTCTATGGACCTCGTGGTGTGGGTGTCATGTATATGCAAAAAAGATTCAGAGTCAACCCTCTTATTATTGGAGGAGGACAGGAGAGAGGGCTACGGTCTGGAAGTGAAGACATACCTGGAATCGTAGGCATGAGCATTGCAGCAGAAATTTTGCAGAGGGAAATGAGCACTGAGGTTAAGAGATTCCAAGGATATCGAGATAGAATGATAAAGCAAGTTTTAGACGAGGTACCAGACAGTCACCTCAATGGACATCCAATAGACAGACTCGCATCCAATGCTCATTTCAGATTTGATGGCATTGAAGGCGAATCGATTTTGCTATCATTCAAAGATTTAGGTATCTCAGTGTCGACAGGTTCAGCGTGCACATCGAAAACACTTGAGCCATCGCACACACTAATAGCGACTGGACTTTTGCATGAAGAAGCACATGGTTCGCTTCAACTGACGACAGGCAGATTCAACACAGATGATGACATTGATATAGTACTTGAAGCCGTGCCAAAAGTAGTTTCACGACTAAGAGAACTATCTCCAATTTACAAATCCATAGAAGGGTGATTAATAATGAAATCAACCAAATATAGCGAAAAGGTTCTGGATCACTTCCGCAATCCGAGGAATGTCGGAACTCTTGAGGGTGATGATGTAGCAGTAGGCAAGGTTGGAAATCCAACTTGTGGAGATATTATGGAGGTCTATATTCGCATCGATGGTGAAATCATAACTGATGCCAAATTTAGAACCTTTGGTTGTGGGTCAGCGATTGCCACCACAAGTATGACGACAGAACTGGTCAAGGGTATGACATTGGATGAGGCGATGAAACTTACAAGACAGGATGTGGCGGACGAGCTTGATGGATTGCCACCAATCAAGATGCATTGCTCAAACCTTGCTGCCGATGCGCTTCATGAAGCTATAACTAACTACAGGCGAGGAAAAGGAGAACATGTCGACAAAGTAGAGATGACATCAATACCAGAACCTGGATGCGTTGTTGGACAGGATGAGTTCCTCAACAAGGGAGTTTGGCTTGTTGTAGACGACCCTGAAGCACTCAAGGATCAACGTACATTGATATTACACTCTGGTGACGAATCTGTTGAAACTGCAATTGAATTGACTGAGGTAACAGACAGAGTAATCCTTCTCACACCAGAAAAAGAAGTCGTTACTACACCAGAGCTAGAAAAACGTCTTGAAGAATCCGGAGTAAAAATTCTGACTGAATCAAGACTTCTTGAGATACGTGGTGAGTTTGAGGTAGAGAAAGTTTTGATATTTAATATTGATGAGGATGAAGAGTACGAACTCTTCGTTGATGCAGTCGTAATCATTGAGTAGCTGGTTTAGAACGACAGGTACAAATGAAAACCACATCCTATACAATAATGTAATGATAACTATCAGGACAGCTACTTCATCTGACATTTCAGTGCTGGAGAAGTTATACAAGCAAGAAGTGGAAGATCATTCGGAGCGTGCCAAGAAATTCGCTAAAGATTTGGTTCTGAGATACAAAACACTTCTCGCCTTCAAGGATGATTTACTTTGTGGAACGATTTCTTGGGAACCTCGAGGTGGTCTCGATGATGGGATTGCGGAGATTATAGGATTGGGAGTAAATGAAGGTTTCAAACGTCAGGGAATAGCTACAAGGTTGGTCAATTCTATGATTGAGAGAGCTGATCAATTTTATTCATCTAATGGATATGAGATACGAGTGATCATTGTATTCATGGAGAGAACAAATGAAATTGCACGAGAATTCTATCTAGCAAACAAATTCAAAGAAGTTGGTCTAGTGCCATCACTCTATCCTCATGATGATGCATCTATTTGGACACGGCACCTCTGAATTATGCGTGGGTGAGAACACATGTCTAGTGAACCCATCATAGGAACCTTGCAAGAGGGATCACTCCATTCCAGTCTAAAAGAGCTCTATTTGGATGGAAACGCCAGAGCGGAAGTATTGGTTGATGGATACGTAGTTGATATTGTAAAAGATGGATTGTTAATAGAAATTCAAACAAGCAATTTTGCACAAATCAAGACTAAGTTATTTTCTCTTTTTTCCAAGTATCCTGTCAGGCTAGTACATCCAATATCCCAAAAGAAATGGATAGTGAAAAAGTCACTAGATGGATCAGAAGAATTGAGTCGCAGATTATCGCCAAAGAGGGGAGATTTTGAAGACATATTCGACGAGCTTGTGCGAATTCCGAGTTTCATTGTACATCCTAATTTCTCTTTAGAGCTAATTCTAATAGAAGAAGAAGAAGTTCGTCGCCAAGATGGAAAGGGAAGTTGGCGTAGGAAAGGATGGAGCATAGTGGATAGAAGACTGGTTGGTGTGATTGACAGACACTTGTATGAAAAACCCTCTGACTTTCTGCATTTCATCCCAGATTCACTTGAGGAACCCTTTACTAATTCAGACCTGGTGAAAACTTCTGGAATTTCAAATCGGCTAGCTCAGCGTCTTACATACTGCTTGAGAAAGATGAATGCTTTGAAAACCGTTGGTAAATCAGGCAAAGCACTTCTTCATGAAATTGTCTGATTTGACTGATGATTATTTGCCTCTCAGGACATTTTCAATATCTTGTATATATTCACTTCCAGGTGTTTCCCATCGGTTTGTCTTTTCATTGTAAAGATTATACGGATGTGAGTCCATACTCATCTTCGAATCATGGACTGTTTGAATAAAGCATGATGTTAGGTGAGGCCGAAGAACATCCAATCCTTTCAAAAATCCAGACAAATCCTTAGCATCAAGTGAGAGTTGAATACCAAACCTTGTCCTTGATTCCATAGTTATGGTAGCAGGAAAAGGAAGTTTGTAGAATGCAGCAAGTGCTGGATTTTCAGGTCGTTCCAGTTCAATGAAACAAATGAGGTTAAGTTCATTTTCAGTGGTACAAACAGTCGATCTATAGCCTTTGATAATCCCTTCATCTTCCATGCGATGAATCCGTTTATTGACGAGTGTTTCTGAAAGACTCAGAATATTTGCAAGCTTCTTCTGTGTAATCTCGCCATCATCAAACATATGTCTTAAAATGAGGACATCTGAGTTATCAAATTCAGCAATGGATTGCACCTCTTCTAATGGACACTTGAACTGGCCCTTTGATCGAAGAATATCTTGTATGTGATCTCTCCACTTATTCCAGTCCCAAACCCAACCTAATCCTGAATTGAAATATGTATAATCAGCGGGTTTGTAGTCGAAATCAGTAATGTCAAAAATGAAGAAGTTGGAAATCAACTCATTTTTCAGCATTTCTTCAAGAATCCGACGCGTTATCCTTGGTGAAGAAAGAGAATAGAGTGCGAAGGCAATGTACCCGTTATAAGTTCCGTAAGTTGGACTATTGTAGTATATTGTGTCAATCGCATGAAAAACATCGGGAAGAAACTTAGCACCTTTCCGAGTCGTATTCACAAGAAAGATATTTTCACCTAGACCTAACTTGCGTTCCAAGGTTAATACGCACGGAGGACCCAAAATTCCAGTTTCTCGTAATCGTTTCAAACGATACCTTACAGTTCTTGCTGGTATGTTCAATAGATCACTGACTTCTTCGGTTGAAACCTTGGGACCAAGCTTATCCATGGCGCCGATGATTTCAACATCCTTCGGGTCTAATCGTGACGTTGGAATTCACCTTTCGATTCTAAGTGAATCAATATACAATTAAGGTTGGTTTCTGAGCAATTACATTATTACGTTATTGGCAATCTTTATATAAAAAGAGTTGCCGTGAAATCATCAGTGCGTGATAAACTGGCAACAAATAGGGGTTTGATGGCCAGTTGATGCAATGAGAAAGTTACGTGGTTAGAATGAGCTTACCTATGAACCTGACAAAGAGTACATTGATAGTGCTTGACAAGTTGGATAAAGAAGGACCAATGTCCCCACAGGATTTGGCGAAATCATCCGGTCTTGCAATGAGAACAGTCACGCTAGCTCTCAAAACATTGTTGCTTGGGAAATTCTGCAAGAGAACTCCTAATCTACACGATATGAGGAAACCACTCTACCATGCTGATGCAGAGAGAGTGAGAGAGCTCCGAAGAAATGCTGAGATCTGGCGATCCATGGCTCACATTCATGTTATCAGATGATTAACTACTATCTAGCAGTAGTTTTTTTGGGGGCATCCAAGAAGATACTTTTTTAGATTTCTAAAAGTCAGTCGCTGTTAGAGAAACAATTCTTCAAAACAGCATGCATGACTATACCACGAGCATCATCTGTATCGGGAAGACCACATATGAACTCTCCACAGATTCGAATTGCTGGAAGTCCAACGGGGACGGGAAGTTCACATCCATCATCAATGTCATTCATGACATCAACCCGACGGAGAACAGATGGTGAAAGACCAAAGTCAGAAATGACGCTATACATGAGTTCTAGAGCGGCATCACAAAGTATGCATTGTTCGCTAGAGTAGACAATGATGCAGCTGCATCTTCCGCACTCTGTCTTCTTGGTTTCGCTTTGTTGTTGTGTTGTTGTGTTGTATGCTACTGTCATCTCCAATCAGACGAAACTTAACTAAATTTGAATATAACCAGTCTGAGTAAAATCACCATGTCTAGAATGGGTCAAAACGCTTGATAGCTTGATTCTAGAGTACTATGCGATCCGACTCGAACGAAAATCGGTTTTCATAATCATTTAGATGGGTAGCACGGAAATGTCGAAAACAAACGTCTTAACAAATGGCCATGTAGTGGAGGTAATATCAGGATATTACATTGCATCAAGGCTAACCATCAAGTCATCTAACAAATCCTCTGGGTCTTCAATTCCGATTGATAATCGTATTGTTGAGCTGGATATGTCCATCTCGTTGAGAGCTCGCTCGTCAATACCATAGTGTGTTGATAATGCAGGAATACTTGCTAAACTCTCGACCCCACCAAGGGAAACTGCATTCAGGAAGATTTCCAGTGAGTCTACAAACTTGCTTGTACCACCCAAGTCTGACTCAAGTTCAATAGAAAGCATGCCTCCAAATCCAGACATCTGTTTTCGGGCAATATCATAGTGTGGATGACTTGGGAGACCAGGATAGTGGACCTTTCTGATTCGCGAATCACGGGACAACTTTTCAGCAAGAAAACTTGCATTCGAGTTGTGTTTCTCCATCCTGACACCAAGAGTTTTGATACCTCGATCTAAAAGGAATGAAGCAAATGGGTCCATAGTTCCTCCAAGAAGCTTTGCTGCCCCTCGTACATCAGCCATCAATTCCTTCGAACCTGAGATAGTCCCAGCGATTATGTCACTATGACCACCTAGATATTTTGTTGCACTATGCATAACAAGATCCACACCAAGTGTGTGAGGTCTTTGATTGATAGGAGAACCAAACGTGCTGTCAATCATGCTTATTGTTCCTTTAGCGCGTGCTGCATCAGCTACTTTTTTGATATCGATAATTTTGAGGGTTGGATTGGTTGGAGTTTCGAAGAAGCATAGTTTGTAGGCAGTTCCAGAATCTAGAAGTTGGTCAGCTAGTTCGTCGGTGTCAACATAATCAACTTCAATGCAACTTTGTGATAGTATCTTATTAAAGAGATGAACAGTTCCACCATAAATTGAGTCACTAGACAGGATTTTCTCTCCATTTTTAACAAGACCAATAATAGCAGAAGAAATTGCAGCCATCCCTGATGCCAAAACATGAGTGTCTTCAGTACCTTCAAGAGCATTCATTTTTTCTTCTACATTCTTTGTAGTTGGATTACTCCAACGCGTGTAAACATCCTTTCCTGTTTTCCCTTGTACCGAATTAAGCATCTGTTGCTGGTCTTCAAATACAAAGGTGGAAGTCTGCACTATCGGTACCACTGCGGGTCCAGACGTCTGCGCATGTTCGCCTTGAACACAAAGAGTAGAGGGTTTTCTCTTTTTGGTAATCATTGTTTCCACTCCAACTTGATACTATTGAATATAG